>JAXJYT010000239.1:0-16142 GCA_036306845.1 Acutalibacteraceae bacterium
ATACAGCATCATACATATCAAGACATTCTTCTTCTGTATATTCATGAACACCCTTGCTCAAAACACTGTAAATTTGATTTTTGATTTCTGAAAAATCATCAGGAATGATTTTTTCCCGTTTTTCAACTTTTTTTAATTTATCAACAAATTTTTTCAATGTTTTTTCTTCTTCAAGACATTTTTCATCAACCAACCATTCGAGTATTCTTCTTAAATACACAAACGATGCAACACCCATTCCTTGAGAATAAGCGTTTAATGATTTTGTCAGTTCGGGATAATATTTTGAAATTATATTTTTATATTTTTCTACCTTTTTCACATTTTGTGTTGAATATGAAGGATACTGGCCACATTTCACTATGAAATCAGGAGTAAATAAAATAGAAAAATAATGTTTTTCTCCACATTTTGCACACTTGAACATAAAATGTGCGCAAGTATCTTCTTCCTTGATTTGTTCAGATAATTTTTTATAAAACTCATTATTATTCTTTTTAGCATATTCTACGCAACTTCTAATGTTTAATAACGCTGAATGAGTATAACCAGTAAAGACTTTTTCAGAATTACAGTTTTCACAAAAGTCATCTATCTTAATTTCATACTCAATTTTATTAATTGAACGATAATCCGAAGTAGATATTTTCACTTTTTTGTACGGAGGTATATCAGTAAATAAATTTTCTAAAAGTGCTTGCATAATATTTCCTCTTTCAATTTTTTAATCATCTGCACCAACTCAAATTTCTTTTTTGGTTGCTTTTCGTTCCGTGCCTGTCTTTCAAGACGGGCGATTTCTTTTTCGAGTTTTGCCTTCTGCTCATCGGCGGCAATCTGCTTGTCCAGAAAGTGTCGCTGTTCGATTTCTGTGCCGCCTAATACGAACTTTAATTAGTTTTCAAAATTTTTTTAACACTGCAAAATAATCATCAAATCGCAAGTCAATATATTCTGCTATAAGTTCGGTCATAGGTGTTGCATCGTTATCTTTATAGAATGCATCGAATGCATCGTAGTAACGTTTGCGGTCGGTAAATTTAACATTGATTGGAGGATAACCATTGCGTATAAGGTCAAGGTTTAAAATTAAACGACCCGTTCTTCCGTTTCCGTCAATGAAGGGATGTATACCTTCGAACTCAAGATGGAAAAGCGCTATTCGCTCGATATCAGTCATTGTGTTTTTGCGCTCTTCGTTGGCAGATAGAAGTTCAGTCATTCTCGGTTCAATCATATAAGGCTGCACCGGCTCGGTATAAGCTCCCATAATGCGCACAGGAATACGTCGATAAACACCTTTATCGTCAGGACGGTTCATAAGCACTAATGCATGAATGTTTTTAATAACGGTTTCACTCAAAGGAAGTTCCTGCTTGGCAACATCCTGAACATATAAGAACGCATCTCTATGGCCAACTGCATCAAGGTGGTCCTTAAGTGGTTTTTGGTCAATAGTCATACCTTCCAAAGCAAGTGCCGTTTCCTTAAGGGTTAAGGTATTACCTTCAATAGCGTTAGAGTTATAGGTAAAGTCAATCATAAACTCCTCAGCAAGACGTTCAACCTCGCCCTGTGTCAGAGGACGCATTTCAGAAAGCCTTTCGCGTTTACGCTGAATATCAAGCAAAATATTCTTTTTGTTAGTTCTGCCATCAAGCGGTTTCATCGCATTTTCAGGAATCATATAAAGATTGCCCTTGCGAATAACACCCTCTATCTTTCCGTTTGCACAAAGCAGGCGCACACGACGTGCAGAAATACCCCACTTTTCAGCGGCTTTCGATACCTTGATATAATTCATTAGAGTTGCCTCCTAATTGAAATTAAACTTATACAGATGTATTATACCACAAAATAGGAATGATATCAATAGTTTTACGCTTGATATTACAAACAAATCGTTCCCATTTTAGAAAAACAGGAACGATTTCACTACGGCACAACATTATATCGCTCCATTTTACACCTTATCGCTTTTTTGAAATCGGAAATAAATCATATATACGCTATAATAATTTCAACGCAAAAGCTATTTGCAATAAGTTATTTTTTTAAAAAATTTTTTATCCACCCCACCACTCTTTCAAGAAACGACTATATTGATAATGTACCAATTATTGATGTACGTATTTTGATTGATTTGGTGGGGTGTTTTTTATGTTATAGCAAAAATTTATATTAGCGACCAATAATTAAATAATTCATCAAAAAAGAAAGGAACTAATATTATGAATAAAAATAAGAACCTAACTATCACATTTTCAGCTTGTGAAGACGAATGGATGTGTCCTCTCGTTGAGGAAGTGCTTTCACATTTGGATTTACCCGACGAAAAGGAAACAAACTTAGATATCTATGACATTGACGACCGTGGTATGACCATGATGTTTGAGACCTACATAGGAACAGATAAGGATGGTCACGAAGAATATAATGTATTCTACGGATATCTCCGATACTGGATTGACGAAGAATGGCCTGATTTTTGTGTATCGTATGACTTTTATATTGATGATGTAGAAAAAGACAGCGGTGCTTACCAGATTGTTCGCCAAGATGGCGAGGATAAATGCATTCCTATTGAAGACTAAGAAAATTTGAAATAAGTAACCTTTCATTTTCTCCTGACTATCTTACCGCTTAATTGCGGTAAGATATACATATTAATATGAAAGGAATATGGAAAAATGAAATATGGTTATATTAGAGTAAGTTCGAAATCACAAAAGGATAATTACTCTATAAAAGAACAAAGGGAGTTGGTAATAGCCGCCGGTGCGGATGAAGTCATCGAAGAAATTTACACTGGTGGCAAAGTTTATGAAAGACCTGAGTTTTCAAAACTTATTTCTCGTCTGCAACCAGGCGACACTCTAATTGTGTGCAAACTTGACCGTTTTGCACGTACGGTTGTCGAAGGTGCTTTGTTAGCTCAGGAACTGTATGATAGGAATATCAATTTGAATATTCTCAACATGGGACTAATTGAGCACACACCGATTGGGTCGCTATTATTAAATGTTATGCTCTCATTTGCTCAATTCGAAAAAGAAATGATTAACAACCGTTGCCAAGCTGGTCGTGAATACGCTCGTGCCAACAATCCCAATTATAAGGAAGGTCGGCCTAAGAAGTTTCACCGTGAGCAAATCAATCTTGCTTTGGAGCTGCTGAGTCAAGGCAAAACTTATAAACAAGTTGAAAGCATGACCGGCATCAGTAAAAGCACGGTAATTAGGGCAAAAAGAGAGTTGACTTTTGACACCGACTTATGACACCACGCAAACCCTGATTTTACGGGAATAAAAAAACAGTGCCAAAACTTTTAATATTTGACACCATAAAACACGAAGTGTATTAAGTTATACACTTCGTTATTTTTTTATTGTAAAACACCGCAGTTTCACCGTGTAAAACACTTTAAATATTAAAGCACTGTTCGAAGTGTCGACATCGAGGATTCAGGAGATTATAAGATAAATACACCTATATATAAGTAAGACCTTTAACCGAAGTCAAAGATCTTTCGGAAAACATATCACTAATTATGGATAGGCGCTTAAAGCAACAATACAATTATTTCATATGATTTGTTTTTACAGTGGATTCTGAAATTATATATGACCCGGTACTTTGGGGTGGTGCTTATCCACGGTTGAGCCCCTACCCCGTTCCACGTATGTGGCACTTTTAAATTTTAAATGCATCCGTACCATATACGTGGAACTCTCTTTATCCGCACATCGTGGCACTGTATAAATTATAATTGTATTTTTTATACTTTTTATATTTAATCTTATATATTATATGTATCAAAGCAGAGGAGAAAAAGTATGATTTTCTCCCCTGCTTTTTAATATATAAAATCATATTAAAGGAGAATATCAAAATGGAAGCTTTTAAAAGTAGCGACAAGGTCGTAGTCAAAGTGAAAATCAACGGAAGTAAGGTAAGCGAGTTCACGGTACATACCAATGACTTTCTTGTTAACCCAAGCATGATAGTTGGTTGTATCAATAACTGCCCAAGCTGTACTGATAAGATGACGCAAGAGTTGGTAAAACGAATTGAAAAAGCATTAGCTTTTCGGGTGATCAATGAACTTTTGTGGCAAAAAGGTAAAATCGAACAAATTTTAGATGATGCATTTGCCATTGCGCCCACAAATGAGATAGAACAAGAAATCGTTAGTATGGGCCTCCAATTACTCCCTCTGGTTGAGCAAATTTATGACCCCGCTACCAATCTGTTAAGTAAAGCAGACATTAAAAAATTTAAGCCCTTTAAAACTCATGACAGCATCCTTTCATTTTTGTTTTCAGAAAGTTTTATGGACCTCGGCATTATGACCTTTAGTGCCAAAGTCGAACGCTAAAAGAAGAGCCATCCGGCTCTTTTTTTCTGCCGTTTTAACCGTCGTATCTCCTATATTTTCTTTAGAAAATTGAAAGGAGAACGGAAAATGGACAGGACAAACAGTTATTTAGGTTCATCATATTTTTCAGAAAAGAAAAAAGAGATTGAAGAACAAAAAAGAATTTTTAAAGAACAGGAAGAAGAAAAATCCCGAAACATCCAAAAGTTTTTAAATTCACATCCGCCATCTCTTATTGAGGCAGAGCTAAATGAATATATCATTGACCAACCAAGTTTAACAAAAAATGTTGCTGATTTTCTTTACTATCAAGCCTTAAGATATAAGTATCCCGACCTCCCTTCCCGCCCGCTTCTTATTTGTGGACCCAGTGGATCAGGCAAAACCGAAGTATGGAGAGTTGCAAAGAAACTTTATTCCGAAGTTTTTAAAATCACATTCATTAACGCCGCAAACCTCACATCTGACGGCTGGAGTGGCAGCAATAAATTAGTAAATTTTTTAACGCGTAACGCCAGCGATTCGATTCTCATTTTTGACGAGTTTGACAAGCTTTGCCAGGCTAGATACAGTGTAGGTGGCGTCAATGTTTCGGCAGACCTGCAATCTGAGTTCTTAAAAGTTATCGAAGAAAAAGAGTATGCAGTCAAGACAAAAAATGAAATTGAGTATATTATCAAAAATCTTGGCACCGTGTTTGTAGGAGCATTCGAAAGTATTAGAGAAGAAAAGACGCAACCCGTAAGCCAGTCAATAGGTTTCGCCTCTGAAAAGCCTCAAAAGCCAAAATACAGAGGCATTACGAGAAATGATTTGTTTGAGTATGGCGTTATCAGTGAGTTGTTGGGACGTATTTCTGTAATATGTAATACACACCCTATGACAAAGGAACAGTGCTTTAACATTGTTCGAAACAGCAAATCGCGACTCTCTGTAATTGCTGACCTTTTGAATGAACATGGAATTGATGCTTGGAAGGATTTATCAGACGATGTCATTATGAAAATGATTCAATCAAGCGATATAGGCAAGTTTGGCGTGCGCAGTGTTTTGTCTAAGATTGAGACAATAATGCTAAGTTTAATTCACGAAAAAGGGTTGGTTATAGTTCAGACCAAAGAATCAGATAACCCTGAACAACTTGAAGATAATATAACACTCATATAAGAAATTGAGGCTGGGCAACCAGTCTCTTTTTATTGCCCTGACACCTCGCAATATTCCACCTATAATATTGTAAATCAAATTAAGGTGGTGAGATTATATTGGAGAAAAATAAATTAAATGTTAGTTTTACTTATAAGGACGGTGTGTTGGACGGCGAACTTGGTATTTTTGATGGAGCAAATTGGGGCAGAAAAGATGTGGTTGTATACTTACTTAAAGAAATGGGTTATTCGGATTCCTGGATTGCGCAGGCATTTGTGGGTATGACCGAAAAATCCGTCCAAAGAACATACGTCTTGATGCGCAGATACCGTAACGGTATTTATAATCACAAGCAAAAAAGAGCTGCGTTGCGCCTTATAAATGCTATACAAAGTAAATAATGAAAAAAATTTGGTCGCCCTTGTGGGCGACCATTCTTTATTTGGTTCCTAATAAGTTAACTTTGGTTTGTAATGAGCAATTGCCAGAAATAGATGTGATTTGTGTACCTCTTATACAATTAGAATAAGAGGTCGGATTAGCGTGAACTACCAATGTTCCCTTAAGGTTTGGGCAATCTGAAAAAGCATTAGTCATACCTAGTACTCCGCTTGGTATTTCAGGCGCTTCGGTAAGCTTCGGGCATTCCATAAATGCATAATCTAAATTTATTACACTGTCAGGAATTTTGGGTGCAGTTGTAATATTAGGGAGACATCCAAAAGTCTCATATAATCCTATTATTGGTTTTCCATTAATACTTTCAAGTATTGCACCATATGAGGACTTACTCCAATCTTTGACGCATACAGTCCAACCCCAATATTGGTCATAGTAACAATCAAACACATAATAATAGTCAGCGTAGTGATATTCATCGAATAATTCGAAGTCATCAGGAAAACTATCACCTGCATTAAACACTGTACCATCCTGACGCTTATATATAGCCCCCTCGGGAATTATACCGCTTGGGTTCAGTAATGGATCCTTAGGCTCCTGCACTTCAGACCCCTCTTCACCTTGTTGCCCCGATGCTTCACTACCTTTACCTGCAACATCACTCAGGTTCGTACCGTTATATTGACCGTAAACCTGAATGGCATCTTGTTTGTCCGCTTGGTTGCCACCCGTAGTGCCCATAGAAATAAAGATTGTATAATCCGAATTCCTATAGGTTTGAGAGCTGACCTTAACGACATCGCCGACCGTGGAACGAAGGCGGTTGTATAAACCCTCAAAATCAAGCTCGCCGAGTGTTTTCCCTGCAAGCGTTCCCTTTTTGGTTGTATCATCACCAATCTTATTGATGATACCGTCTTTTAGAATATATTCGTCCCTACCGTTAGGTTTAAAAGTTATTGTGACACCCCTCATTTTACCTATTGGCTTGTATACATTCTCATCTAACATTCGTGCATCATCGTTATAAAGCCACAAATCAGGACTTTTAGTAATGATTTTATTAGCCTCAATATTGGTGGATGTATCACCATCGCAATAACAGCTGTAATTATCTTTTACCGAAGCCTGTAGCAGTTCATCATAGATTGTGGGCTCAGCGAGTGAAAGTGTGATGGCATTAGTCACTTCATCCATTGCGCTTGAATCCTTTTGTGCCCGCGACTTTTCAACATAACCTAAAAGCGCAGGTGCAAGTACCGCCGCTAATACTACCATGATTGCGATTACAACAATAAGCTCTATAAGCGAAAAGCCTTTTGTTGTGTTTTTTATTCTTTTTAACATATGTTTGTTCCCCTTTTTTTAATACTGAAAAGTATTATATTTCTTAAATAATATAGACGAACAAACAGTTACAAAAAGAAAAGGAGACCGCGATTTGCGGTCCCCAAAAACTCATAAGTTGGTAACGCCTTAAAACAATTCAACAATAATTTCAAGCACAGTAAGAATACACGAAATTATTTCGAGTCCCTTAAAAGCACTTCCCTCTTTCCATATCTTCCACATTTCTTCACTTCCTTTATTTATATATTAAATTATAAAAATCAACCATAAACCCAAATACTTTTGGGATATGAAACAAAGTAGTCCCAAGGTAATTATCTGTAGCCGTTAAATAGCCGTCGTCGCACTTATTGGCATCACCCTTAGTTTTAAGATACTTTTCGCCGTCAATCACAGTCTCGTCAATAACGCGATGAATAATGTTCATATCGTTATACCTAAAAATTATGATGTCGCCAATTTCAACATCTTGGAATTCGACATTCCTGTTTACGATAGCAATGTCTCCTGCGTAAAGCTCGGGTTCCATTGAACCGGACACAACAAGATATTTATCTATACCGAAAAAGGTTGAAACAAACATAAAAAACGCTGTAAAAAAGGCAATAAATAGCAATACCCAACCTATAATTTTAATAAATTTCCTCATAGCTACTCCTTCCACTATAGTAATTATAGCGAATAAGGATGGTCGAGGGCGGGCGTTTATAAAAAATTTTTCTTATTTTTCATCACTCATTTCATCAATCGTTTGGCATTGATAAATGAGCGATGAAACACTCTATTAAAGCACATAAAAAAGGCGTTACTGATTGTAAAAATCAATAATGCCTTTTGCATTGCAAAATGGTCTATCACAAAATTCCATATGTTTTGAGGGTGTGTTTCCACATTTTTCCGAGAATTTTCGATTAATATTACACATTTTCTGCACGCGCTTATTTACTCCTATTTACAAGAGAAACAAAATAGTACGAAAGTAGAATTTATTAGATAAAAAAATAAGCTCCCATCTAGGGAGCTTATCTGCTATAGCGCTAATTGTACTTTTAAGCAGTTCTTCACTTGTTCCATTGCTTCAGGCTCGAGGTCACCTATATAACGTCCCCTTTCCTTAATTAGATTTTTATCTAACAGTGTAAGCTGCTCGGCAAGGCAGTAACTGCGCTTAGGAAGCAAAGCGGTTTTAAGTTCTGCATGCGTGGGCAAATTTATTTTCTTACAACGGCTGGTTAGAGGAATGGCGTTTACAACAGGCGAGAATTTACAGGATGCCTGATTGCTAACGATACAATAATAATGAACCGAGTGATGCTCGTGTGGGTTGTTAGGATCATACGGTATATCCACAACAACGATTCCGCCATGCGAAACTTTACACATACAAAGCACCCCTCTCTGTTGCATTAAAAATGCAATTAGATGTACTACTTAAATGGATTATGTTTTTCATTTTTTCTTACTCCTTATTTTTTATTGCGATATAATTCGCTTACAAAAATAATTTAGAAGTTTATTTAAAAAAAGTATTAAAAAAACACTTCACCTGACGAGAGGACGCATCAGGAGAAGTGCGATAAAGGAGGAAAGAAAAAGACGGAAAAACCAATCATTTTCTATACTTATTATAGAAGATATAATTTAAGCATTTGCAACTTTAAGGTGAACTCTTATTTTTTCAGTGATTCATACTTACTTAATTCATTTAGTGCATATACCGCACTGTATATGTCTTTAGCACAACCTAAGCACACCGTAGCACCGTTTGGCATCAAAATTTCTATGTTTGTATGTTCTTTGCGACATATAGCACATTTACACTTACTTTTCTTCATGGCAACCATCCTTTCTTCAGGTTTTAACAACTATTATATGGGAAAATTTAAATTACACAGAACACAATCTCCCAAAAACAGTAATATGTTGCTGACTCAACACAATTACTATAGCAGAAAATTTGTTTTCGGGACCTTTTTAAAATTTCAAGGCATAAAAAATAAGCCCCCTTTCGGGAGCTTACTCTTAGGCTATTGCAAGTTGTATTTTTACAGCTTCTTGAACCAATTCAAATTGGTCATCTTCCAAGATGCCGCACACTCTACCCGAGTTAAGAGTTTCTCTTGACATAAGGGTGAGCTGCTCTGCAAGTACACAGCTCGTTTTAGGAAGGCATCTTGTTGTTATATCCTTTTGACAAGGAAGTCGACGGTTCGTGATGTGTGAAAAAGGCACCACTTGAAGAACCGGGCTGTATCTGCAAGCATCGTCATTCGAAACTACAACATAATAATGGCGACCATGATGTTGGTGCGGATTAGTAGGTTGATACGGTACATCAATGTTAAGTACCATGCCCTTGCGAATAACTCTTGCGTTGTTGTTTCTATTATAAGTATTTATATTAATTGTATTCATTTTCTTTGTCTCCTTGATTAAATAAAATAATTTTTATCCAATAGGAGAATGATAAAAACATGAAAGGAGATGAAGAAATGAGAATTAACCATATTAACTTTTAAAGGAACACAACTATTAATAGCCTACGCTTATTATACCAAAAAACTCCATATTTTTCAATGTTTTTATTACCGTATACGGGGTTCATTTTAATTCTTCTATGCTAATAATATCACTCAACAAAAATAGCATAGAGAGGAAAGCAAAATTATGGGAAAGAGTAATCATATTATGGCGACAATTTTCGGAGACAGGGTCAAATGGCTCTGGGCTTGGGTAAAAGAAAGAAACTACATATTCGACAGCAACGAGCGCAGAAACACCTGGATATATATTTATTACCAGTCACTCATTACAGCATATGGCAGCAGAGAGTTTGCGGCGTATATGACACATAAGCGAAACGCTCGCCTTAGCAAACCGATTAACAGAGAAAAACTTGAAAGTAAAATTCAAAAATGGTGTTCTCCGAAGGCTGACCGCAAGTTCACTAACGAAAAGATTATAAAAATGCTTGGCATCACCAACAAAGAAATAACGGAACTTAAAATCGGTCATAACAAGAAAGAAAAGGAAGAGCGAATAATCCGAAAGATTGCAAAGCGTGAGCGCAATTCAGAGATATTACTGCTTAGCGGTAAAGGCTGGACACAAAAGCGCATTGCCGAGCATCTTAACACCAGTGTTTCAACTGTAAAAAGAGTCCTGCGAGAAAGTAGGAAAATTTATAAGGGGTCAGATTTGACTATAAACAGGATAAGTAAGGAGGAAGATGCACCGACAAAGACTTTCGTTTCTCCTGATGCAGAGCGTTTATATTCCTTATACAAGAGCAAAAGCAACGATGCTTCCGAATACAATAATGCACTGGATAAACTCAAAGCCTCAAGCGGAAATATCTTTATTCAAGGCTCTGCAGGTACTGGTAAAAGCACACTTATTAAAGAATATTTAGAAAGCCTATCTAAATCAGAACGCAAGAAAGTGCTTTTATTAGCACCTACAGGCAAGGCAGCCGATATTGTAAGTGGAATCACAATTCATAAAGCATTTGAACTTCCTAACTGTGTGCAAATTCCTGATGAAATTAACACTATTCCAAAAATGTTACATAATATTGAAACCGTAATTATTGATGAGATTTCTATGGTTAGATGTGATGTTTTTGAAAAGGTAATGCAGATACTGCAGTTTGCAAAAAGCAATGGTCAGCACATAAGACTTATTTGTGTTGGAGATTTTGGGCAATTACAGCCTGTTGTTACATCAGCAGATAAAGAGATGCTTAAAATGCTATATCCCCATATTAAAGGCTATTATGCTTTCAATTCAACACTATGGTCTGCAATGGATTTTCAGGAGATAGTCCTAAATAAGGTAATGCGCCAAAACAACTCTGAGCTTATAGAACATTTAGAGGGAATAAAATACGGTAGGCTTGCAGATTTGGAATGGTTTATGGAAAACGCTACACCTTTCGCACCCATAAACCCTGTATGTATATGTACAACCCGAAAGCGTGTAGACGAGTGGAACGCTCAAGCATTATCAGAACACAGTCAAGGCCATGAACACATAACTTTTACTGCCGAGTATGACGTAGTTTTGACCGAAGATCTTCCCTGCCCAGTAAATCTTACGATTGGGGTTGGGGTTCGAGTCATGACCGTAGTTAATGATAAATATTACAAAAACGGGAATATTGGCACGGTGAAATCTGTTTCGGAGAGTGAAAGCAAAATCACCGTAAAGCTTGATAATGGTAAAACGGTAACTGTAAGGCCAAAGGTTTTTGAACTGGAAAACGGAACTACATATAAGCAGTTCCCATTAGTAATTGCATATGCCATTACGGTGCATAAGGCTCAAGGCAGCACATTCGATAATGTAATTATAATTTGCGATGATTTCTTCGAGGCGGGACAGCTATACTGTGCTTTATCCCGGTGCAAAAGTCTTGAAAATATGATGTTTATAGGCAGACTTAAAGAAAGTGATTTAAAGGTAGATACAGAAGCACTGAAAATGACAGTATATAATAATTAGCAAGAAGGTGTAGCCGTTTTGACTGCACCTTCTTAACGTTTTCAAGTATTATTTTTGTTTTACATACTCTTTTACAGGGAGGAAATCTTTGACATCATATTCATCTCTAAGCCAATAGCTAATTGAATTAAAGGGGATTTTAAGTGCCTTTAATGTGCACACCAAGTTTTTTGGCAGCATATAAATCCTCTTCGACAGACGCAACAGCATAATCCACCAAATTATGAAACCAGTTTTTCAATAGAATATAATTTGCACCAAACAAATTTTTTGCATAATATGATCCTTTAAATCTTTTTTATAAGAAATATACAGTAATAGCTTATAATATAATTTAATCAGTCAATCGTAAACCCACAAAAATTTTATAGGTGATATCAGACACCGAAACTGTAAGCTAAAAAGTCTTTTTAAGTGCCTCTGCTACCGCTTTGCCAAGTTCATTGAATGCATCGGTTGTAAAGTGACAATAATCTGCATAGCAATCACTATCCCAATCATTTGTGACAGCAAAGAGGTCGTTAACCACCACATCGCCTTCAAGCACCGATACTGCTATGTCATTGTAACGGGCAATCTCGGCGGTAGTTCTCGGGTTTATGCCTATTGTTCCGTTAGGATTCATTGTTGTGGTAGTAGCAAAAATTATTTTTGCATTTGGAAACAGTTTTCTTATCATATCTATAATAATTTTAATGTTTCGCTTATACTCTTGCTCACTTGTGAGTGGAAGCTCACCACCGCACCAATGCGCGATATCCCAGTGCCCGCAATTAAAATGAACTATATCCACCATGCTGGGATTACTGAACATATTAGCCCAAGTTTTTAGATTGGTTATCACATACTGCGTATTACGGCAATTATCACTAACATAAAAGACCTGTGCTTTTTGCGACAACTCCTCTTTCACCGTAGTGCAATAACCCTGTCGTATAGAATCACCTATTAAAAATACATTCTTTTGCGTTTCACTACACTGAAACTGCGCATTTGCATTACAGTTTTATACATAAGCCATAATATCACCTTACATTGATTTAATTAAATCATAAACTGCATCGGCATACATTTTGCCTACAACCTGTGAACCGTATTGAATCAGATGTACCCCATCGGCAGAATATTTTTGCCAATCCTCAACAGCAATTTTTGCCGCAAGCAAGCCATCAGTAGGTATATATATATCGGCGTATTCCCGCGCAAGTTTTCTTACAATCTGAATTTTAGGGTCAAGGTCAATTCTGAAAAACTGCTTATCGGATGCTGGAAACAGAAACGGCTCTAACATAACAATTTTTGCCGAGGTTTTCTCCTTTATCGCCTTAAGCACGGCGCGGTAACGCCCCTCAAAAATTTCATTCGGTATCCAGTTGCAACCCGCATTTGCATGATGCCACACATCATTTATACCTATAAGTATTGATACTATATCGGGGTTAATATCTATAAAATCGGTTTGTAATCGTGCTACTAAATCCTTGGTTTGATTACCGCCAATTCCGAGATTCACAAACTCGAATTCCTTATCGGGATGGTCTATTACAATTTGCTCTGCCGCAAATTTCACATATCCCGGACCTATATCCTTTATATCCTCGCGGTTTCTGCCGCAATCGGTGATGCTATCACCTTGAAATAATATTTTCATATAATCCCTCTTTTAAAAATGCCGCAGAAACCATAGCTTCTGCGGCAGCTTTTATAATTATTCTATTCCCAAAAGAATATTTCTGAATGCCACCATATCGGCAGAATCAATTTTACCGTTTTCAATAACATCTGCGGCATAGGTTATATCTGTAGCCGCACGCGCTCTTACAAGATCACGTATATCCACTGTGCCATTACCGTTAGCATCGCCTGTTTTATAGCTCTCATAGAACGAAACGGGCTTGCCGCTATAAAGGGTAAAAGCACTGTAATAAAGCGCTTCGTTCTCTGACAAGAATTCCTCGGCAGTAGTAGCAGGAGTGAGTGTAAGACTTACAATATCCGCAAGGTAGTTAAGTTTCAACTGCTCGCGGGAAAGTGTTACAAACTGATAACCGCCCTGCTTTAGTGTGCCGTTTACCGCAACATCGGTGGTAACCGCCACACCATAGCTATCGGTGAAGATAAGCTTTAAGGTCATAGCCTTAGGCGCCTTTACCCAGAAACCTAAATAATCAACATCTGCCTGATTTACAGTTGAACCGAAGGTGTGGGTTATCGCACGGTCGGCATCGGCAAGGGTATAGAATCCGCTATCCTTAACAGTAAGCTTGCGAAGACCCGTAAAGCCATTTTCGGCAGTACTAATATCATCAGTTTGCTCTGCAGTGATAGTGTTGGCTTCGGTTATAGCCGCCTTGGTCATATCAACACAAAGCTCGATATCAGAAATAAAGACGCTTTCATCCTTTGCCAAAAATGTCTTATTTGTGTGTGATGTTTTTGAAGGTGCAATCAGATAATTTCTATTTGCCAAACAATTGTTATTTATACCCATTTGTGAAATTGGAACAATAACCTCAGTAAAACCATCTTCAGAAGCCGCAACGCTTATTGCTGTTGTGTTGACTTGCATCTGCTGATAATTCTGGTCATATCTGGCAACAGCAAGTTCGATAGCTTTTGATGTTTTTACATAGAATTTCAAATAACCGTAATCATACTGGTTTTGTGTTAATGTGCCAACACCATTTTTAAACCATATATGTGTCCTATCTCTACCGTATTGCGTTGCATAATAGGTTTCTGCATCCGACATAGTAATTTGCACACCGTTTTTACCATCTAATGTTGCATCGGTAGTTGTGAGACCATTAGCCTTGCCAGAACTAAAGATATAAGTATCTTCCACGCTTTCGCCAAAAGCAACCGTATCCTCTGCTAAAGCAGAGCCGTCAGAAAACTCAACATTCTTAACAATCTGCGGCCAGGAAATATAAAGAGATTCGCCGTAATTCCAAGTAGTTGCATAGTCTGTAGCTTCAGCAGGTCTTACCACAACAGAACTAAGATTATAAGCCGTTGTATTATCGGTAATAGGAATACGAACCTCCTGCCAACCGTTGTTTGCTTCGGTTACATTCACTGTAACCTTTGAATAAGGTCTGCCCCAATTACTGTTACAGGTGCTTATATCAAACTGCATGTTCTTAGGTGCCTTTATCCACATGCTTATATATGCGCCCTCAAAGTTTGACATATTAAGCGGCGCTTCCAAGCCCGTTAAAGCGGAACTGATATAACCGTCCTTTTGGTTAACCTGAAATCTGAATTCACGCTCACTTGTTGAATAGTAGGTCTCCATATTCTCTTGTGAATCAAATGTGAATTCAGTTACAGTAGCAGCCGATACATTTTGCCAATAAACATTCTTTTCAGTAGCCGTACTATAATTACTTGTTTTAACAGAATCGGGCTTATTTATATAATTATTTGTTGTAAGCAACCATTCAGGTGATTTTTCTTGTGCAGCTGTAAGAACCTCAGTTGGTCTTCCGTTCCACACCTCAACTGAGCTTATATATATTTGTTTGATTTTGGCTGCCTCTTCATAGCTTGCCAAACCTACAAAAATATTTTTGAATGTTGTTGTGTTTGTACAGTTTGCAAGCGGAACTATAACCTCAAAATAACCTGCTCCGCCATTTACCGATTTAACATCAGCAATTATAGAATCTTTTCCTTCCCAGCCATTTGCCAACCAAAACTTAATTTGTGTATCCTGTGGAACTCTCACAAATGTACGCAAATATGTAGTGCTTCGGGAATTAGAAATATCAATTTCTGTTGACAAATTCCTTTTAGGTGATAACTGCTTTTTATAATCTGTAGCGGTTGTAGTGCCTGCATAAACATACTTTGTTACAGTAGTATATCCCGCACTATAAAGAGGTTCGTTTGAATTTAGGTTGATTTGAGTAACCGAACCGTCACCCTTTAACAACGCTCCTTGATTATCATAAGATTGAGGATTTTCCGTGTTCGTTTGCACAAGTTTACTTGGGGTCGTGTCCTCCCCCTCTGCCGAGGCTATAAGATTTAATGCGAAAAGTGAGGTTAAAACTAGCGCTATAGCAAGCAATGCCGCTATTGATTTTTTCATTAAAATCACTCTCCTAAAAATTTTTAAATACAATTAAAGCCAGATACACTAAGGCTCATTTTAATTTTAACAAAAACCGTTTGTTATAAAAACTAATATTACAACTTTTTTCCACAGTATTTTTTGTTATTTATAAACCTTTACATAGTCGAAGTCTGCCGTCATACCCTCAAGGTCATCTATATCAAAGTGACCAATCCATGTGGTATTGGCGGTTTTATGCCCTGCCGAACCTAAGGATAGCATTACCTTGGCGGGAAGTCC
>JAXJYT010000240.1:0-9869 GCA_036306845.1 Acutalibacteraceae bacterium
ATATTTCAACCAATAAAAGATATATCGGTCTTGAAAATATTGCAGATCCATCAAATCTTGGCGCTATTTCCCGTACGGCAGAAGCCTTGGGTTTTGACGGAATAATATTAACGTCTACAGGATGTGATCCGTATAGTCCTAAATCCTTAAGAAGCTCAATGGGTACGCTTTTAAGGATGCCGCTTTATATTACCGAAGATTTAGGTGATTTCTTAAAAACACACAACTTGAACGGTTATGCATGCGTTGTAGATGATGACGCCACAAGCATTTCTTCAATAAGATTTAATCGTGGTGATGTACTGTTAATAGGAAATGAAGCTAACGGCTTGAGTGAACAACTTAAAAATGTTGCTAAAGAGCGTGTTACAATTCCAATGCGCGGCAAAGCGGAATCACTTAATGCCGCAGCGGCGGCGGCTATCGTAATGTGGGAAGCGGTAAGATTTAATGATTAAAAAAAGTACTAAGAATCTTTTGATTATTCAAAAGGCGTTTGGTGTTGGTAGTGTTACAGCTGTAAAGATATACGAAAAGCTTAAAGACACTAAAATGTTAGATATGGATATATCCGATATACTTAAGAGTAATATATTTAGTTCTAAAGTTATAGATAAATTTACAACTGTTACGAATAAGCAAATATCTGATATAATCAAGGATTGTTACGAAAACAATATCAAGATTATAACTATTGAGGATAAGCTTTTTCCTATAGGTCTTCGTAATATTCCTGCACCACCCATTGTATTATATATAAAGGGTAAAATGCCTGATTTTAATAATACGCCATCTATAACAATTGTAGGTCCAAGAATTGATAAAGTAAGTGAATTTGGAAAGAAAGCCGCATATTCTTTAGCAATGCGCTTATCAAGGGCGGGATTTATTGTTGTTAGCGGTGCTGCAACTGGTTGTGACACCTTTGCACATAACGGCGCGCTAAAGTTTAGTGGAATAACAGTTGGCGTTTTAGGGTGCGGTATTATGTATGATTATTTACCCGAAAACCGTATGCTTAGAAATAAAATTTGTGAAAACGGCTGTTTGATAAGCGAATATCCGCCTTACTCACCGACAACAAGATATTCATTTCCTATCAGAAACAGAATTTTATCCGGTTTAACCGATGGAACAATTGTTGTAGAAGCAGGTGAAAAAAGCGGTGCGCTTAACACTGCCCGTCATGCTAATGAGCAGGGCAGGGATGTTTTTGTAATTCCCGGAAATCCCACTGATGAAAAATACAAAGGGTCTAATGAACTTTTGAGAGATGGCGCTACACCGCTCATTGATACGTCAGATGTTTTTAATCGTTATTTACCTGATTATTCTGAAAAAATCAACATTGAAAAGGCATTTGAACCAATTTTTATAGAAAGAAAAGAAAAAAATACAAAAAAATCTATTGAAACTCTTTCCAAAGAAGCAAAAATAGTGTATAATAATTTGAATGCACAAAAATTTACCGCAGATGATTTAATTGGACTTGAAATAAGCGATAATGAGCTTATTTCCGCGTTGACCGAACTTGAATTCGAACAAATTATTAAATCTTTGCCCGGCGGTATTTATGAAAAGATACAGTAATAAAAGGAGTTATAAAATGTCAAAGCTTGTTATTGTTGAGTCACCAAGTAAAATCAAGAGTGTAAAAAAATATCTTGGAAGTGGCTATGATGTAATGGCTTCGGTTGGTCACGTTCGTGATTTACCCACTTCAAAGCTTGGTGTCGATATTGAAAATAATTTTAAACCACAGTATATTAATATGGCAGATAAAAAAGATGTCATAAACAAGCTTAAGGAAGCCGCTGCAAAAAGTGAGCAAGTTTTACTTGCTACCGACCCTGACCGTGAAGGTGAGGCAATTTCCTGGCATCTTGCTCATATATTAGGTCTAGATTTAAACGAAAAAAACCGCATAGCTTTTAACGAAATTACCGAAAGTGGTGTTAAGGCGGGAATTAGCAATCCTCATCAGATTAATACTCATCTTGTTGATGCACAGCAAGCTCGCCGTGTGCTTGACCGTATTGTTGGTTATAAATTAAGTCCTTTTCTTTGGCGCAAAGTCAAAAGCGGACTTTCTGCAGGACGTGTACAGACCGTTGCTTTACGTTTAATCGTTGATCGCGAACGTGAAATTGAAGCGTTTAATAGCGAAGAATATTGGACAATTGATGCAAAGCTTGTAAGTGGCAGAAAATCATTCGATGCAAAGCTTTTCGGATTTGTAAATGGTGATAAACTTGAAAATATTGCAAATGAATCGGAAGCTAATACGATTATTGATAATTTGAATGATACGGAATATGTTGTTCACGACATTAAAAAAGGTGTTCGTAACAAGCAACCTTCACCTCCTTTTACAACATCTACATTACAACAAGAAGCTTCGCGCAAGTTAAGTCTTACCGGTCAAAAAACTATGCGTATCGCGCAACAACTTTATGAAGGTGTTGAGGTATCAAATCATGGCACGATGGGTCTTATCACCTATATGCGTACCGATTCATTACGTATTTCCGAAGAAGCGCGTTCAAGTGCAGCAGAATTTATACTTGGTAAGTATGGCAAAAATTATCTTCCTTCTAAACCTCGTTATTTTAAAACTAAAAGCGGCGCACAAGATGCACACGAAGCAATACGTCCGACCAACATTTTTATTACCCCCGATATAGCTAAAGAAACACTCTCTAATGACCAGTACAAGCTTTATAAGCTTATCTGGGAACGCTTTATTGCCTCACTTATGGCGCCTTGTGTTCAGGATACAGTTGCCGTTGATATTAAAGCAGGTGACTACCTGTTTAAAGCCAACGGTCATACCATAAGATTTGATGGTTTTACTACTCTTTATGAAGAAGGTAAGGACGATGAGAGTGTTGACGGTGTTGCATTACCCGATATGAATGTCGGTGATATTTTAAAACTAAAATCCGTTACTCCAAACCAACATTTTACACAACCACCTTCACGTTACACCGAACCTACTCTCATCAAAACAATGGATGAAAACGGTATTGGAAGGCCTTCGACCTATGCACCAATCATTTCTAATATTTTACAACGTAGCTACATCGAGCGTGAAAAGAAATCGCTGAAGCCCACACAATTGGGTTTTGTTGTTACCGATTTAATGCTTGATTACTTTAAACGCATATTTGACGTTAAGTTTACCGCAGGACTTGAAAGCAGTCTTGATAAGATTGGTAACGGTGAGCTTGAATGGACGTCTACAATTGCCGATTTTTATGATGATTTCTATGTTCTTTATAAAAAGGCAGAGGATTCATTAAGCGGCAAACGTGTTAAGATTCCTGTCGTTGAAACCGATGTTATATGCGAAAAATGCGGTCGTAAAATGGTTGAAAAGAGTAGTCGTTTTGGTAAATTCTTAGCTTGCCCTGGCTACCCCGAATGTAAAAATACGAAGCCTCTACCTGAGGATGAGGTTAAACAGCCTTGCCCCAAGTGCGGCGCAAAACTTGTAAAGAAAATATCTAAAAAGGGTAAAAAATTCTACGGATGTTCAAATTATCCTGCTTGTGACTTTGCATCACCCGGTGTACCTACAGGTGAACAGTGCAAGGTTTGCGGAAGCTATATAATTAATGGTATAAGAGGTAGGAAGTACTGCATGAACTCCGAATGCGAATCAAGAAAATCCAATAACTCTACTAAGGAAAAATAAAATGAAAAAAATAACCGTATTGGGTGCTGGTCTTGCAGGTTGCGAAGCGGCTTGGGCTATAGCTGAGCGCAACGTTAAGGTGCATTTGATAGAGATGAAGCCTATAAAAAAATCACCCGCACACCGTAGCGATAATTTTGGTGAGCTTGTATGCTCCAACTCACTTAAAGCGGCTCGTATTGATTCTGCGGCAGGTCTGCTTAAACAAGAAATGCGTTATTTAGGCTCATTATGTATGAGTGCGGCAGATGCTTCATCGGTTGATGCAGGTGGCGCACTTGCGGTTGACAGAGATAAGTTCTCATCTTTTATTACTGAAAAAATAAAATCGCATCCAAATATCAATGTTATAAGTGATGTGAAAACAAGTCTTCCAACCGATTCTATTACGGTTTGTGCCACGGGTCCTTTGACCGATGGCGACTTAGCTCTTGATATCGAGCGTTATTGTGAGTGTGGCAGTCTTAATTTTTATGATGCCGCAGCACCGATAGTTACAGCAGACAGTATTGATTTTTCTAAAGCATTTATTGCTTCGCGTTATTCAGATGAAGCAGTAGGGGATTATATCAACTGCCCGATGAACAAAGAGGAATATACACGCTTTTATAACGAGCTTATTAATGCTGAAAGCGCATTATTGCACGATATTGATAAGCCACTTAAGGTTTATGAGGGTTGTATGCCTGTTGAGGTTTTGGCAAAAAGGGGAGAAGATTCTATAAGATTCGGTCCTTTAAAGCCCGTGGGGCTTCGCGACCCGCGGACAGGCCATAGACCGTGGGCGGTAGTTCAACTGCGTAAGGAAAATCAAGGCGGTACACTTTATAATATGGTCGGTTTTCAAACTAATCTTAAATTTGGTGAACAAAAGAGGGTGTTTACTTTAATTCCAGGACTAGAAAACGCCGAATTCGTAAGATACGGTGTTATGCACAGAAATACTTTTATTAATTCACCAAAGCTTTTAAATAATGATTTATCCTTAAAAAAGAACAACAATATATTTTTTGCGGGTCAAATTTCAGGTGTCGAAGGTTATATGGAATCTGCGGCTTCGGGAATTATTGCGGGTATAAATGCTGTTAACCGTTTAGAAAACATAAAACCGCTTATATTACCGAAATATACAATGATAGGTGCCCTTTTATCATATATTTGCGATGAAAGTGTTAAAGATTTTCAGCCTATGGGTGCAAATTTCGGTATTCTTCCTCAACTTGAAACCCACATAAGAGATAAACGTGAACGATATGCGGCTTTTTCTGAACGTTCACTTAATTGGTTTAATATAAAGGAGTAATATTATGAGAATAGTTGTAGACGCTTACGGTGGCGACAATGCGCCGCTTGAAATTATTAAAGGTGCATCTTTAGCTTCATTGGAATATTCTGTTGAAATTACACTTACGGGTGATGAAAACGAAATTAATAGAATAATAAGTGAAAACAATTTATCATTTTTTGGAGACCTTAAAATCGTACATACAACCGACATTATATCTATGCACGATGACCCAACCTCAATATTAAAGCTTCATAGAGATTCCTCCATGGGTTGCGCCCTTACAGAACTTGCTGACGACAAAGCTGATGCTTTCGTATCGGCGGGATCTACGGGTGCTATTGTTGTTGGCGGAACACTTATTGTTAAGCGTATTAAGGGTATCAAACGTCCTGCGCTTGCAGCATTATGTCCGTCGCCGAACGGTTACTATATGCTTATGGATATGGGCGCTAACGCCGAATGCAGACCCGAGATGCTTATGCAGTTTGGTATTATGGCAAGTGTGTATCTTGAAAAAGTAATGGGCGTTGAAAAACCTCGTGTTGCTTTACTTAATATTGGCACAGAGGATACAAAGGGCGACGAATTAAGACTTGAAGCGTACAAGCTTTTAAGTGATGCAAACATCAATTTTATCGGTAATATAGAAGCACGCGAGGTACCGGGTGGCGGTAAGTGTGATGCTGTAATTGCCGATGGCTTTACGGGTAATATAATTACTAAAACAATTGAAGGCTCTGCTAAAACACTTTTTGGGATGATAAAAGGTGTTTTATACAAGTCGGTGTTTAATAAACTTGCTGCATTAGTTATAAAGAAAGACCTTTATGATATTAAGAAAATAATGGATAGTTCCGAAATTGGCGGGGCACTTTTGCTTGGCGTGTCAAAGCCGGTTATAAAAGCACATGGAAATTCTAATGCAAAAGCAATAAAGAACGCCATCAGGCAAGCGAAAATGTTTGCAGAAACGGGCGTAATTGATATTATAAGCGAAAATATTATGTAAATATGGGGTTTTTATGGATACATTAGAAAACCGTTTGAATTATCAATTCAAGGATAAAAATCTTCTAAAAAATGCGCTAACACATTCATCATATGCTAACGAAATCCGCAACGGAATTACTTCAAACGAGCGTCTTGAATTTTTAGGTGATTCTATACTATCACTAATTGTATCAGAGCATATTTATACACGTTTTCCCGATATGCCTGAAGGTGAGCTCACACGTCTTAGAGCATCACTTGTTTGTGAAAAGGCGCTTTGCGGTTTTTCACGCGAAATTGGTCTTGGTGAACATTTGTTGCTTGGACGCGGTGAAGATAAAGGCGGCGGAAGAGAACGTGATTCTATTTTAGCCGATGCTTTTGAGGCGGTTTTGGCTGCTGTTTTTCTTGATGGCGGTATGGAAAATGCAAAAAAACACGTTATGAACTTTGTGTTACGTGAAATTAATTGTAATAATGATGAAAATGATTTCAAGGATTACAAAACACTTTTACAAGAAATTATACAGCGTAATCCTGAAGAATACGTAACATATATTCTTACCGATGAAAAAGGGCCCGACCACGATAAGCTATTTACAGTTGAAGTCAAACTTAATTCAAATACAATCGGAACGGGTAGCGGTAAAAGTAAAAAACGTGCTGAGCAAATGGCGGCTAAGCAGGCGTTAGAGCTAATGGGTGAATCTATATGAGCGCCAGACATTCAAATATTTCTATATTTGTACCGCATATTGGTTGTCCTAATATGTGTAGTTTTTGTAATCAAAGACATATTACTGGTATTCATTATGCGCCGCATGCATCTGACGTTATTGATGCAGTAAAAGCGGCTACAACATCAAATAAATACAACCCGCAAACCACTGAAATAGCATTCTTTGGCGGTAGTTTTACGGCCATAAACCGTAATTATATGATAGAGTTACTAAGAACTGCGCACGCTTTTGTTCAAAACGGTATTGTTTCGGGTATCAGAATTTCCACAAGACCTGATGCAATTGATCAAGAAATTCTTGATATTTTAAAGAATTACGGCGTTACATCAATTGAACTTGGCGCGCAAAGTCTTAACGACAGAGTTCTTCGCGCCAATAATCGTGGTCATACAGTAAAAGATGTTAAAAAAGCGGCTGAATTAATAAAAGATAACGATTTTTCGTTAGGGTTGCAGATGATGACAGGCCTTTACCGTGATACTGATGAGTACGCTATTAAAACTGCAGAGCAAATAATTGAACTTAAACCGGATACTGTAAGGATTTATCCGACAATTGTTCTTCGTGATACCGATTTAGCGGCACTTTATTCAGATAATAAGTACAAGCCCCAAACCCTTAACGATGCTGTATCATTGTGTGCAAAACTTCTGATAATGTTTAAAAATGCAGATATAAACGTTATACGATTAGGTTTGCACTCGATAGAAAATGATGCATATATTTCGGGTCCATGGCATCCCGCATTCAGTGAACTATGTCAGTCAAAAATTTATCTTGAAAAAGCGCAAAATTTATTGACTGTACAAGGCAAATATACAATTTATGTTAATAAATCATCCGTTTCAAAAATGATTGGGCAGTCAAGATGTAATATAGATACTTTAGCCCAACAAGGATATATTTGCGATGTAAAAGCGGATGATAAGTTAAAAGATTATCAAATTATTGTTGAAAGGAGAGCTTGATTTTGCTTTTAAGCTCAATTCAAATTCAAGGTTTTAAATCTTTTGCCGATAAAACTGTTTTGAAGTTTGGTCGCGGTATTACTGCAGTTGTAGGACCAAATGGAAGTGGTAAAAGTAATATTTCGGATGCTGTTCGTTGGGTACTGGGCGAACAATCCACTAAAAGCCTTCGCGGTCAATCAATGGAGGACGTAATATTTGGTGGTACCGATACCCGACGTCCGCACGGTTTTTGTGAAGTTACACTTAACATTGATAACGCCGACCGTTCACTTAATTTTGATAATGATTTTGTGTCAATTACCCGTAGATATTATCGCTCACACGAAAGTGAGTATTTAATAAATAATGTTTCCGTACGTCTTAAGGATGTGCACGAGTTGTTTATGGATACAGGTCTTGGACGCGACGGTTATTCTATGATAGGTCAAGGTAAGATTGATAATATTATCAGTTCTAAATCAGATGAGCGCCGTGATATTTTTGAAGAAGCATCCGGAATCTCAAAGTATCGCTATAGAAAAACCGAGGCAGAACGCAAGTTAAAAGCCGCTGAGGAGAACTTATTAAGGCTTAAAGATATTATGGATGAGCTTGAGTCACGAGTAGGTCCTTTATATGAGCAAAGTCAAAAAGCCGAAAAGTTTTTAGAGCTTGCTGAAAACAAAAAGCAGTTAGAAATCGGTTTATGGCTTTATACACTTAATAATTCCAAGGATGCACTTCGTGCGCAGGAAAGTAAAATCGCTACTGCACAACTCAAATATAAGGAAATAGAAGATGCCTTAAGTGATTTCGATACCGAAGCAGAGCGTAATACAGCCGAATTCACACGAATTACTTCGGAAATAGAGAATAAGCGTTTGGAAATAGCCGCCGCCAATGAAGAAACTGTTAAGCTTCAGGGTGAAATTTCGGTTATACAAAACGATATTCAACATAATAAGGAAACTATAGAACGTCTTAATAACGAAAAGAATCAACTTGATTCAAGTGATGCCGCCGCTAAGGAAGAAATCGCGTCAAAGCGCAGTGCCGCACAGGAAAAACTTGAAAATATAACAAAACTTGAAAACGATTTATCCGCGCTTGAAAGTGAGCTTGCGGGACTTCTTTCCGACAGCGAAAGCATTTCACGTCAAATTGAAGAAAAAATTCGTAATCTTAATGTTTTATCCGCACAAAGCGCCGATAAGCGTGTTGAGATGACAACCGCAAATACTTCTATTGAAGAAATTACATCAAGAAAAGCTATAGTTGATGATTTAATTGTTAATGCAGAAACAGAAAAAGGCAGATTATCGGCTGAATTTTCCGAAACTACAGCGCTTCTTGATAAGCTTGAGGATAATATCACTTCATATTCAAATTCTATTAAAGGATATGAATTACGTCTTGAATCACGTAATAATACAGTAAACGAGCTTCGTTCTAAGCTTGATGAATTACATCTTGATATTGAGGCTAAAAAACGCAGAGTACAAATTCTAAATGAACTTGAAAATAATATGGAAGGCTTTTCACATGCCGTCAAAACTGTTATTTCCGAGTCCGAAAAGGGTATTTTACGCGGTGTACATGGCACGGTTTCTAAACTTATTACTGTCGATAAAAAATACTCTGTTGCAATTGAAACCGCACTTGGTAATGCAATTCAAAATATTGTTGTAGATACTGAAGCCGATGCTAAACGCGCAATTAATCATCTTAAATCCACAAACGGTGGTAGAGCTACCTTTTTACCCGTTTCCTCTATAATTGCACGTGAGTTTAAAGAGGGCGGATTTGATTCTGTATACGGTTTTGTAGGCATTGCTTCCGATCTTGTTAAAGTAGATTCAAAATACAACGAAATTATAAAATATTTGCTTGGCGGTGCTGTAGTTACTGAAGATATTGATAGCGCCGTTACGCTTGCAAAAAAATATAATTATCGTGTCAAGGTTGTGTCACTTGACGGTCAGGTTATCAATCCGGGCGGCTCACTTACAGGCGGTTCTCTTGTTAAGCAAGCAGGATTGTTAAGCCGTAGTGCAGATATTAAGCGTATTTCGGATGAAATTGAAAAGCTTTCAAATGAAGAAAAGATAAAATCAAGCGAACTGGAATCTGCTATTAGTGCCGCCGCAGAAGTTAACGCTGATATTATCGCGGTACGAGCTGATTTAACAACTGCACACGAAGAT
>JAXJYT010000241.1:0-2965 GCA_036306845.1 Acutalibacteraceae bacterium
CCTTATTTCTCTGAACAATACTTTTCCAGTATTAATTAATATTTTCATGCAAAGAAACACAGCGATAAGTAACTGCTTTTCCATTGTTCAATTTACTATAAAAAAAGCAGTGGTCCGGAAACCACTGCTTTAAGAAAACTGGTGCGGTAGGTGGGACTTGAACCCACACGTCTTGTGAACACACGCCCCTCAAACGTGCCTGTCTGCCTATTCCAGCACACTCGCAAATATTAGCGCTCTTTTTACGGCGCCCGATTATTATAACACTATACGAGCGCATTGTCAACAATAATTTTACAAAAAATATAATTTTTATCCACATTAAATTTCTTGACTTATAAAAGCGCTAAGGTTAAAATTATTTTGTGGCTTCTTTTTCCTTTTCGATTTCCTCTATCCCCACTCCGCGTGGCGGTTGCGGTGATGAAAAGGCAATCTGGGTTTCGGTTTGTCCGAAGTTGTTAAGCTCACCTATAAACACGTCAAGTGCTTCGGTACTGTCAAACGCAACCTTTATAAGCTGTGAATATCTTCCCGTTACACAGTAGCATTCAAGTACGTTTGGGTGAGCGGTTATAAACGGATAAAACGTGGGCTTTAGCTTGGGATCTAAATCAAGATTTATAAACGCTGTAATGGGCAGTCCGACTTTTTTAAGGTCAAGCCGTGCTTCGTACGAGGATATAATGCCCTCACGCTCAAGTCTTTCAATTCTTGCGGCGGTTGCGGGCGAAGACAGATAAACCCCATTTGCCAATGCTTTAAGCGGCATACGGGCGTTACTTTGCAACATTGTAATAAGTTTTAAATCTATAGAATCCATTTTTATCACCTACTTGTGATTTTAAATGAAGGCTATAAAAATGTCAAGTTTATTTGTAAAACAGAGGTTTTTTAACACATGATAAATGAAAATATAAGTTGCTGCTTTACGGGTTACCGCCCCGAAAAGTTTCCTTTTCCTTTAAGCCGTGACAACGCAGATTTTGTAAGATTTGAAAACGGTCTTATAAAAACCGTTTGCACCCTTTGCGACAACGGTTGTTACACCTTTTATTCGGGTATGGCGATGGGCTTTGACATTGTTGCGGCAGAATGTGTTCTGCTTGCGCGTGAGCTTTACGGCAAGGCGGGCATACGGCTTATCTGCGCCATTCCGTTTATCGAGCAAAGCAAGAACTTCCCTGCCAAATGGCTTGAACGATACAACACTATAATATCTGCCGCGGATGAAACAATCCTCATATCAGATAAATATTATAGGGGTTGCTACGATAAACGAAATAAGTTTATGGTTGATAATTCGGACTATGTGGTGACCTGGTTTGACGGTCATGCGGGTGGCACCAAAAACACCGTTAATTATGCAAAGAAGTCCGGGCGCGCAGTAATAAATTTAAATGATGAGGCCGACGGTACTCCACATAAAGAATACGTAATAATGGAATAGGTTAAGTGAAACAATCCTGTTTCGCTACAAAATCTTTGATTTTGCGACAAATTTTTACTAAAATTTGTCCTATCCCATTGCAATGAATGTTGTGCAAAATTAAATATTAGAATTTAATTTTGCCAAAGCCACTTGTAAAGTGGCTTGTCGAAACGCTTAAAGCGTTCCGACTAACTACAGTCATTATAATCGATAATTAGGATGGAGAATAAATGAGTATAACAGAAGAAAATTTAAAGAAGCATTTTGCTAAAAATCTGAGCTCGTACAGAAGACAATCGGGTATGACTCAGCTCGAGCTTGCCGAAAGGCTTAACTATTCCGATAAATCGGTATCCAAGTGGGAGCGCGGCGACGGATTGCCCGACCTGTTTGTTGCGGCAACTATTGCCGATATGCTTGGCGTTTCACTCAATGACCTTATAAGTGAGCGTGAGCCCAAGCGTATTCTCCACCGCAGAAATAAGCTTATTATAACGGGATTATCTATAGGACTTGTGTGGCTTATAGCATCCATTCTGTTCTTTATTTTTCAGTTGGCGCTTCCCACCTTTGCCGCTTGGATGTTTTTTGCATATGCGGTACCCGCAAGCGCCGTTGTCTGCATCGTGTTCACTTGTATATGGTGGAAAAAAATATACCGATTTCTATCGGTTTCGGCACTTATCTGGTCACTGGCAAGCTGTGTTATGATTTCTTTCCCAATACCGCGGATGAGCCTTATTTTTATGCTTGCCGCAGTACTTCAAATCTTATCTGTATTATGGTTTTTGCTTAAAAAACGGTACTGATATATAAAAGGACTTGAGAAAATTCTCAAGTCCTTTTATTGTGCATTATGCATCGTGCATTATTTGTTCGATTATATTTACAAACTATACTTTTCTTTAGTAGTGTTAACGGAAGAAATTAAAATGCGCCTAATTTTACCGCAATCATTTTTAAGTTCGGAATACTGCTTAATATCAATAATATTTGTTTTTGAAAAAAGCTCGAGCCAATATTCAGTTTCATAACATTCTTTTAGAGAAATTTGAAGTTTTGAAACAAAATCTGCTTTGCTTTGAGCATAGTTTGCTTCATGAATATTAGCACCTATACTGGTACCACTTTTAAGAATTTGATTTTTCAAAACACCCTTGCCTTGAATTTTGTCAGTCATTTTTACAATCTTAACCGCAAATTCAATAGACAACTCTACCAAAAGATTATCAGACATATTTGTTCTCCTCTTAATGAAATGCGCAAAGCGCATGAAATGATTTCATCATGAAATTCAACTAAAGTTGAATGAAATAAAATTTGCCTAATAGTTTATCAAAAACAATGTGCCGTATCGAAAGATACGGCACATTTCATGCGTTAGCATTTAATTCACAGCGTGAATTTCATTTGCCTTAAAGGCCAAATTTCATTACAAATAATCGCAGATTATTTGTTAAGTGCTTCGTTAACTGCAACTGCGCAAGCAACTGTCATACCAACCATGGGGTTGTTACCTGCACCGATCAAGCC
>JAXJYT010000242.1:0-2728 GCA_036306845.1 Acutalibacteraceae bacterium
GGGCGGGAGCTTGCTCCCGCTGTTTTTTTATTCCGTTAAATAACAGTTTCATTTTTCGTTTTCTATAAGCATATATTTTTATATAATGCAAAATTTGAAAGGCGAGATAAAAATGAAAGAATTTTACCCCGAAGGCTTTTTGCGCGATGATTTTAAAAACAAGAAGGCAATGCAGAGTCTGGGAGCGCTGATTACTGCTCAGGATGAAGGGCAGATAATGGAAGCTAACGTAATAATGTGCGATGCCGAGCACAATATGACTGTTGACCTTGGAATAATGCGTGGTATAATTCCGCGCGAGGAGGGCGCAATCGGTATTGCCGAGGGCATTACCCGTGATATAGCGCTTATTTCCCGCGTAGGACGTCCCGTTTGCTTTACGGTAACACGCTTTGATACCGATAGTATAGGCAGAACCTATGCCGTGCTTTCACGTCGTAATGCACAGGAAATGTGTCGAGAAAGTATTCTTGCAAATAAGCGTTGCGGTGATATCATAAATGCAAGAGTAACACATATGGAAAACTTTGGTGCCTTTTGTGATATCGGTTGCGGGAATATTGCGCTACTGCCGATAGACGCCATATCTGTATCAAGAATTTCGCACCCGCGTGACCGCTTCCGCGTTGGTGATAATATAAGGGTTATAATAAAAAATATAGCCGATGACGGCAAAATCACGCTATCACACAAGGAATTGCTTGGCACGTGGCAGGAAAACGCTTGTAAAATCTCGCAAGGGCAAACGGTTTCGGGCGTGGTAAGAAGTATTGAAAATTACGGTATTTTTGTAGAGCTTGCTCCAAATCTTGCGGGACTTGCCGAACCGCGCGAGAGCGTATCGGTAGGACAGACTGCAAGCGTATACATAAAAAGCATAATTCCAGAAAAAATGAAAATAAAGCTTATTATCATAGATAGCTTCGGAAGTGATTTTAAAACGCCGCTTGAATACTTTTATAGCGGAGATCATATTGATTCTTTTGAATATGCTCCCGAATGCTGTGCGCGTAAAAATTTTACTCAATTTAGTGGTTGATTTTATAGCTCGTTGGGGGTATAATACCTTCGGTGATTAAAATGAGTGAAAACAAAGGTTGTAGCGGTAACTGCTCAAGCTGTAGCAGTAATTGCTCATCAAGAAAGCCCGAAAGTCTTATTGAGCCAACGGGTGAATTTAACAACATTAAAAATGTAATAGCAGTTGTAAGCGGTAAGGGTGGCGTTGGTAAATCAATGGTAACGTCAATGCTTGCCGTTGAGCTTCGCCGTAAGGGCTATAGCGTTGGCATTCTTGATGCCGATATTACGGGTCCTTCAATACCTAAATCCTTCGGCATTACTACAAAGGCTATGCAGAACGAAATCGGTATTTTACCTGCCGAAACAGCTACGGGTATTAAGGTTATTTCGGTTAATATGATGCTTAAGGAAACCGATGCGCCGGTAATATGGCGCGGTCCCGTAATTGCGGGCGCCGTAAAACAGTTCTGGCATGATGTAGTCTGGGGCGACCTTGATTATCTTCTTGTCGACTGTCCGCCCGGAACGGGTGACGTTCCGCTTACCGTGTTCCAAAGTCTGCCGCTTAACGGCATCGTTATCGTTACCTCACCACAGGATCTGGTATCGCTTATCGTTAAAAAGGCTTATAATATGGCGCAAATGATGAATATTCCCGTTATCGGTATGGTAGAGAATATGAGTTACGTGGTATGTCCCGATTGCGGCAAGCAGTTCAGCGTATTCGGCGGCGGTAGCGAAAGCGTAGCCGAAGATGTTGGTACAGAGCTTCTTGCAAAAATGCCAATTGATGTGTCACTTGCACAAATGGTAGATAACGGCTCTATCGAGCGCTTTAGCGGAGATTTCTTAAAATCGGCTGCCGAAAAAATCGAGAATTTTGGTAAGTAAGCTATGAGGATGCGCAAGAAAAAGCATTTAGGTGAACGCCTTGATGCAGTTTGTGATATTTTAAAGATTTGCGACAGTGCCGACAGAAACTTCAACACCGCAATTATGGATAAGGAATTTATCGATATTGATGCATGGTTTAACCGCGCGGCACCGCTATATCTTGAAATCGGTTGCGGCAAGGGTAAATTTGCGGTAGAGTATGCAAAGGCGCATCCCGAAATCAATCTGCTTGCAGTTGAAAAGGATGCTAACGTTATTGTATCGGCTTGCGAATTGGCGCTTAAAGAGAAGGTTGACAATTTACGCTTCATGCGATGCTCGGCAGAGTATATCGAGCGTTATATAAAGGTGCAGTCGGTAAGCAGACTGTTTCTTAATTTCTCTTGCCCGTTTCCAAAGGCTAAATACGCTTCACACAGACTGACTGCGGCAAACTTTTTGGAGATTTATAAGCGCATATTAAAGAGGGACGCTGAAATACATCAGAAAACCGATAATATGCACTTTTTTGAATTTTCTATTGAACAGTTATCATCTAACGGCTTTGCCATTAAAAATCTTACGCTTGACCTGCACAACAGCGGCTTTGAGGGTAATATAATTACCGAATACGAAAATCGCTTTTTAAGTCAGGGGCTTCCAATATACAGATTAGAAGCATATATGAAATAATAATGGAATAGGTTAGGCGAAACAATTCTGTTTCGCCACAAAATCTTTGATTTTGCGACAAATTTTTACTAAAAATTTGTCCTATCCCATTGCAATGAATGTTGTGCAAAATTAAATATTAGAATTTAATTTTGCCAAA
>JAXJYT010000243.1:0-24683 GCA_036306845.1 Acutalibacteraceae bacterium
CCTTAAATAGCGCCATCGCGCTATACTGTGATGCGTTAAATTCAAAGCCGTTTTGTGATGCGAAAATCAGCTTTCCGATTTTAAGGTATCGAGTATCAGCGTGATTACCGTGCTCCTGCGGATTTACATAGGGCACATAGGGCGCATCACAAGGATACGGATAGTTTATATTTGTATAGTTCGGGTTTTCGTAACCGTGCAGCTGCCAACATGATGGCACTGGTATTTTGTCCCACTTTTCTATTTTTTCGGGAACATCAATATCGCGCTTAAAATAAGCAAAATCCCATTCGCCGTTTAAAAGCTTATATTCCGATTTACCGCTCGGAATATAGTATCTGCGCGGCGGCATACGGTTTTCACTTGTTTTTAAGGGGTTCTCGTAATCTCTCAAACCAAAAGCCTCCAAAAGTAAGGACTGTTTCCAATATTTGTGCGTTGCTTACATATTCAAAAAGAGTTATTGTTTTTTATGTAACGCTTCCGGTATTCGTTGGGCGTAACGCCGCATTTAGCCTTAAAAATGCTCAGAAAATTTGATAAAGAGCCAAAGCCCGAAGCAAAGCATGCCTCGCTTACCGAATAACCGTCTGCCAACATGGTTTTGGCATGTCTTATACGCAGGGTGTTGAGTTTTTCAATATATGTTTCACCCGTGATTTTATGAAAAATTCCGCTAAAGTATGTAGGGTTAAATCCTGCCTGACGTGCAAGCTGCGGTAGGGTTATCTTTTCTCTGAAATGAAGTTCAAGATATAAAATTGCTCGCTTAACACCCGAAAGCTGTTCCTCATCAGCACTTGAAAGGGTGCTTGAGCGGTCTTTACGGAGTATAAGTTCAAGACAGTATTCAAGTAAACGGAAACGGTATTCACTGTCAATCCGCTGTTCATGCATAAGAAGCTCGAAGGCAGATTTGATACGCTCGAATTCTCCGGGCCCGAATTCATAAAAATTCCTTACATTTGGCGATGCTAACTGGATTAAATATTTATCACTCAACATTTCAGAGGTAAAAGAAGCATTTATGGATTTGCATTCATACTTATTGTCCATAAAAATCGAGTGAAAGTTTATGGGGGTTATAAGAATGAGGGTGTTTGGCTTGAGCTCGTATTCTTTCCCGTCAATAATATGCTTGCCCTTGCCATCAATTATAATTTCTATCTCAAAATAATTGTGCCAATGAGAAATTGTATCATATCTGAACTGCCTGTCTGTAACGCTTAAGCTACCTCCTCTAATATAGTCCTGCGGTTGTAAGCGTTCGTTTAAATGAATCTCTTTTGACATACCATCACCCACACTCAATATAAACCGAAATTTTTGTTTTGTCAACAAAAACGGAAAAAACAGTAAAAACATATGGGCATTTTTGTTGTTTTAAAAGTGCGCATATTATACAATTATCATAAAGAAAAATGCCTTTAAAGAGCAAAGTTGCCCAAAAGTGCCAAAACTTTATATATAAGGAGATGTATATATGCTGATTTCTGATATTAAAAAGGGGAACAACGGAAAAACATATATGCAGGTTGACGGAAAACCGTTTTTATATAACGCTGTTCAAAGTATGTATCCTGCTTGTGGGGATTACAGTAAATATGTTAAATGCGCTGCCGAGGCAGGTTTTACGGTATTTTCATTCTGGTTTTATTGGCGGTTGTTGGAGCCACAAAAAGGTGAGTTTGATTTTTCACATATTAACAGCATAGTAGATGCCGCCAATAAATACAACATAAGGCTTGATATTATTTGGGCAGGAACGAATTTTTGTGACCATTTAGACCACCGTTTTGCGCCTAAATGGCTGTTCTGTGACAGTACATATTATCTTAAGGACAAAAACGGTGTGCCCTATATAGCGGAGGGGTATAACGAAGCCTGCCCTGAATCACCCGCAGCCGACCCTTGCAATAATGAGTTATTACAACTTGAGCAGCGTGCTTTAAAGGCGTTGTTTGAGCATCTTTCCGAGTATGATACCACCCATCGCGTAATAGCTATACAGCTTGAAAACGAAATTAATATGCAGGGCTATTGGGGCGGAAAAGAAAATGTGCTTTCGTATATAAACTTATTGGGTCGTGCCGTTAAGGAAAGCAACTACTCTGTTGTTACAAGAGTCAATACCAACGACCTTGAAATGGATAAGGATATAGATGCATTAGAGTACATTGACGGTCAGGGACTTGATGTATACGATGAAAATATAGATGTTATAAGATGCGCTATGAGGGATACCCGTTGCACAAAGTTTAAGCATATTGCTGAAAACCACGTTCCGTATAACTCTACAGCACTTATTGTTACGGCGCTTGCAAACGGTGGATTTTACAATATTTATCGTATAGATGATGATGTTAAGTATAACAAGGCTGGGGTTTATGATGATAAACTACAGGTAACCGTTGATACGCTAAAGCATAAAAAACTTAATTCTGCTCTTTGCGGTATTTCGGAAATCTTGGCAGTTGCCGCACCTGATGATACACTTGAATTCAATACCGAGACGGCACAGCACCCCGTCCGTAATTATAGGTCCTTAAAGGCGTTGGGTGAACATTATATAGGTATGAAAAGCGAGGGCTTTGCAAGTGTCGGCTTGGTGGTTAAGAGCGGTGAATATTACTACTGTATTGCTGATGACCGTGCCGTGTTCTTTGTGTATTCGCGTGAGCTTGAGTGTGAAACGGGATATTTTAAAGACGGTAAATGGGTTTGCGAGTCGATAGTTAAAACCGAAAGCGAAAAGATAAAGTGGGACCGCTCGGTCACTACTGTACGCTACACGCCCTGTAAAGTACTGAGAATAAAGGTTACGGGACATACAAATGAATGTCAGAACTACCGTGAAAAAATGCGACAGCTTTGGAATGACGAAAAGCGCTTTATGTGCGGCGAGCGTGAGCCGTGGTACGATAAATGCGACCAGACCGAAACAGTTTGACGGAGGCATCCATATGAAAAAGATAAATAAGTTTACGGGTACAGAGGTTTTGCTTTCTGGCAAATGGAAAATGGCATATCTTAAAAACGGGGTAAAAAAGAACTATACCTGTGCCGATGATATTTATAACGATAACATTAATATAATCGATGCTACAGTGCCCGGAAATATAGAGCTTGACCTTTATAATGCAGGGCTTTGCGCCGACCCGCTTTTCGGTAATAATCCCGATACAGTTCGCAGAGAAACTGAAAATTTACATAGCTACTATTTTCGAGAGTTTATCGTGGACGAAATAAAGGGCTTGCCGTTTCTCACCTTTGAGGGAATTGATTGTTATTCGGATATCTTTTTAAACGGACAGAAAATAGCCGAGACCGATAATATGCTTATAGAGCATAAAATTGCGGTTGGTGATTATCTTAAAGAGGGTAAAAATCACCTTTTTGTTCATATAAAACCCACGCTTGTCGAGGCGGGAAAATACGATTTTAATCCGCTTTTATCACCGGGCAATGCATCTTATGCATTTCTCTATATGCGTAAGGCAACACATATGTGCGGTTGGGATATAATGCCGCGTTTTATCTCGGCAGGTCTTTGGCGCGATGTGTGGCTTACCTTTGAACCTGAAGAAGATTATATTGAGGAATTTTATATTAACACCGCATCTGTAACGGCGCAAATTGTTAAAGCGGGATTTGATTTCGGGTCGGCACCTAATTCCTTTGGCGGAAACGATGCCGCGCTTGAGTTATTCTTTAAATTCCGCGGTGACCTTGATAATAGATATAGCCTATCGCTTGATGGCGTTTGTAAGGATAATAAAATTCATTATGAAACACCCCTCATATTCACGGTTACAAGGCGTGATTTTAAGGTTGAAAATCCGTATCTTTGGTGGCCTGCAGGTCAGGGTGATCCCGATATGTATGATTTCACTCTTACGCTCTTTAAAAACGGTAAAGAGGTGGACAGACGGGAATTCCGCCAAGGACTTCGTACGAGTGAGCTTGTTTTCCATGTAGCAACCGAAGAGAACGATAAGAACAAATTCGATGTGCTTGTAAACGGGCGCAAAATTTACTGTAAGGGTACCAACTGGGTGCCCGCCGATGTATTCCACTCGCGTGACCGTGAGCAGATAAAGAAAAAGCTTCCGCTTGTTAGTGAATGCGGATGCAATATGCTTCGTTGCTGGGGCGGTAACGTTTACGAGGATGATATTTTCTACGATTACTGTGATGAGCACGGCATAATGATTTGGCAGGATTTTGCCTTTGCTTGCACTAAATACCCCACTGATGATGAATTTTGTGAGCGTGTACGCAAGGAAACAATTGCAGTTGTAAAAAGGCTTCGTCACCACGCTTGTATCACGCTGTGGGCGGGTGATAACGAAAACGATTTGCGTTATTGGGATTGGGAGGCCCGTGCGGTGGACCCGAATAATCCGTTCAACAACCGCATAAGCCGTGATGTTTTACCGCGGATGTTGGCGGTTGAGGACCCATACAGACCGTATTTGCCGTCTTCACCGTATCTATCCCCCGAAATTATTGCAAATCCAGATGCGGTAAGACCCGAAACACATGTATGGACTACCAACTACTTCAAATCACCTACATACAAAGACTGTAAGAGCAATTTTATAAGCGAGGTTGGCTATTTCGGTTCACCCTCGCCCGAATCGATAAAGCAGTTTATTTCACCCGAAAAGCTGTGGCCGCCGCTTGATAACGATGAATGGGATTTGCATAGCACTTCTCCCATTCCCGAGATGCGCATAACAAAGCCATTCAGAATACCTGCACATATCAAGGAAATGCAGTATATGTTTGATGGCGAGCCGCAGTCACTCAGTGAGTTTGCCGTGAAGAGTCAAATTACCCATGCAGAAGCACTTAAATTCCTTATAGAGCGTTTCCGTTCACAAAAATGGGAAAAGACAGGGCTTTTGTGGTGGAACATCTGTGACGGCTGGCCGCAGTTTTCAGATGCGGCGGTGGATTATTTTTACCGTAAAAAATTAGCGTTTTACTATATTAAAAATTCGCAACAGGATGTTTGTATTATGCTTTCCGAGCCCGAATGCGGTAAACAAAGTATAGTTCTTGCAAATGATACTGCGCGCGAAATAAATATTACATACAAAATCCGCGATGTTGATACAAATGAAGTGATTGCCGAAGGTTCGGCTTATTGCGATGCTAATTTAAATGCCTGCGTAGGCGAAATTGATTATAGCAGTAACGACAAACGCTTTTATCTGATAGAGTGGAGCGGAGATGCAAACGGCAAAAACCACTATTTAGCGGGCGAGCCGATGTTCAGTGATGAAAAATATCTTGATTGGATGCAAAAGAGCGGACTTTTTGATGCTTGGCTCTTGGAAGCGTCGCAGTGGTAATAAAAAAGGGAGGTTAATATGAAAAAGAATCGTCTTACTATGGCACAAAAGGATTCCCTTAAGGGATGGCTTTTCATATTGCCTTTTGTTATCGGATTTTTGTTTTTCTTCTTTATCCCGATATTGCAGTCAGTATACTTTAGCTTTGGTGAGCTTTCACAGTCGGCGGGCGGATACACCTATACCTTTAAGGGTGTAGCCAATTATGCCGATGCGCTTTTCGGTGATAGCCAATTCTATCAGCTTATAATGGCGGCAATTCCGCAGATAGTTGTAAGAATACCCGTAATACTGATTTTCAGTTTTATAATGGCATCGCTTTTAAAGGCGGAATTTCCGGGTAGAAATGCTATTCGTCTTATATTCTTTTTACCTGTTATCGTGTCAACGGGTATCGTTGTAACGATAGAGGCGAGTGATACGGCACAACAGCTTATTTCAAGCCGTCTCGATGAGGCGCAGGCTATGATTATAAGCGAGGAAACTTTATCGGGAGTGCTTTCACAGTTTAATTTCCCCTCAAAAATATCCTCATTTCTGATGACGCTTATAAATCAGATTCTCGATATCGTAAATGCATCGGGTATACAGATACTTATATTCTTAGCGGCACTTCAGTCGATATCACCCTCTCTTTATGAGGCATCGGCGATTGAGGGCGCTACCGCTTGGGAAGAATTTTGGAAAATAACCTTTCCAATGGTGTCACCGCAGATGATAGTCTGTCTTTTCTACACGGTGGTAGACCAGTTCCTTGTTAGCAACAGTTCGGTAATAAGCTATATTAATAAGCTCGCATTACCTGAACTGCAGTTTGGCTATTCCGCTGCGGCGGGTTGGATTTATACTGTGCTTATAATAGCGGTGTTAGCAGTATTCGGATTGTCCCTTAATGCGGCGGTTCGCCGATACGACACAGTGTAAGGGGGTAGAGAAGATGAATAATATATCTCCTTACAAGATGAAAAGGGCAATGGGTAAATACACCGTTATGGCGGCACGATATCTTATACTTATAAGTCTTTGCTATGTCATACTTTACCCCTTGTTTTCTAAGCTTTCTATATCTTTTATGACGCTTGATGACCTATACGACCAAAGCGTAAATTTAATACCGCATAATGCAACACTTCACAACTTTAAAGTTGCGATAGAGAATGTTGAATATCTTTCATCCCTTTTAAAGACATTGCTCTTTACATTTATATCATCGCTTTTACAAATAGCATCATCACTGCTTGTAGGCTATGGCTTTGCACGGTTTAACTTTAAGGGGAAAAACATAGTTTTTGCTTGTGTTTTATTGTTGCTTATAGTACCCGCACAAAATGTTATGACACCCTTATACTTTTACTTTAACAAATTAGGTCTTTTGGGTACACCGATACCGATGTTTTTGATATCGGCAACAAGCGTGGGACTTCGTAATAGCCTTTATATTTATATGTTCAGGCAGTATTTTAAGGGCTTTCCCAAAGAACTTGAGGAGGCGGGCGCTATTGACGGTGCAGGCACATTTAAGGTGTTTACGGCGGTATTACTGCCCTGTGCGGTTACAATCATATTTACCTGCTTCGTGTTCTCGTTTGTGTGGTTATGGACCGATACCTTTTATACCACACTCTTTATGCCCGACAACACGCTTTTGCAAACAAGACTTTTGCAGATGCCCATCAGAATTGCCACAACAAGCAATCCGAATTACGCTTCAATTTTAAGAAATGTAAGCATTTTATTGCTTATTTTTCCTCTTATGATAATTTACCTTATATGCCAAAGGTTCTTTGTTGAAAGCGTTGAACGCTCAGGTATAGTTGGTTAGCAAAATCATTTAAACACGAATCAGATTCTGAAACACAAATTTTATACTATGGCTTAAAGAAAGGAAGAAATAAATGTTTTGCAGTATGTTTAAAAAAGCAGTAGCAATAATTCTTATGCTCGCCGTGCTGTGTACGGTGGGTGTTTGTGCGTCTGCAAAACAACCCGAATACAGTGAGTATATTGCTCAAACGGACATAGAAGCCTTTGAGGAAAAAGTAAAGGTGGATGCCGACCTTTCTTTGGTGGGTGAGCACAGCACTGTTGGTACACCAGCCGCAGATGCGGTTGTGATTAAGGATACGGTGCAGTTTGATGTTGCGGTTGAAAGTAGCGGTATTTATAACATAAAGCTTTGCTATGTTGTACTGTCCGAGAATGCCGAAAAGGCAGAATACAGTCTTTTAATTGATGGTGAACTGCCCTTTGCCGAAGCTGAAACGCTGGGACTTAATACCGAATATGTGCGCATAAATGAACAAATACTTACCGATAAGCTTGGTAACGAGCTTACCCCACAGCTTAAAAAATCGGATAGTTGGATAAACGCCTATCTAAAGGATGCAAGCGGTTATCAGAATGAGCCATATGCCTTTTATTTAAGCGAAGGTGCACACAGTATAAAATTTACTGTAACCGATGGCGTTCTAGCGCTAAAGGAATTTAGCCTTATAGGCGTGACGCCCCGCCCCACATATAAAGAATATATTAAGGAATATGCGGGTGCTAAAAACGGCGAGTACAGCGTAGTTTATGAAGCAGAAAATCCTGTCAGCCGAACATCACAGGCTATTATAGAGGCTTGCGATAATTCAACCGCGGCGGTAAGTCCCGAAGCACAAAGGCTTACTGTAATGAACCATTTAGGCGGCGAGGCATGGTCTATGCCCATGCAGGCGGCAAGTTGGAAAATATCAGTACCCGAGGACGGACTTTACACAGTATCCCTCCGATATAGACAAAATTTTACAAACGGCATTTACACCACGCGGAGAATTTATATAGATGGCGAAATTCCCTTTGATGAGCTTTCACGAGTGCAATTTCCTTATACCGCTGATTGGAAAAGCATTACCGTAGGCGAGGGGGAAGCGCCGTATCAAATCTATCTTACCGCGGGCGAGCATATTGTAACTGCCGAAGCCTCGCTTGGAGATATGAGCGAGATTGTAACCAAGGCAAATGCAATAATTTTAAAGCTTAACGGCATATACCGTAACATAATTTCTATCACAAGCTCAACCCCCGACTCTTTTCGCGATTATGAGCTTGATAAAAAAATCCCTAATTCCATAAAGGAAATGGGTGAGGTGCGCGAGGCGATAGAAGCGCTTTGTGATGATCTTATAGCCCTTGTAGGCAAGGATATATCAGAAACGGGACTTCTTGACCGAATGGTTAAGCAATTAGATGAGTTTTGCGAAAAGCCACGAGTAATACCCTCTAAACTTTCACAGTTCCAGTCAAATATAAGCTCACTCGGCACTTGGGTTTATGATCTTTATAAGCAACCTTTATCTCTTGACAGTATCGCGGTAGCTTCAAAGGGTACAAAGCCTCAGTTTGAGCATGGCGGATTTTTTGCCGAGCTTATACATACCGTAAAGCAGTTCATATATTCCTATACCGATGATTATGCACTGCTTGATGACGAAAACGATAAGAAAACGGTAGAGGTTTGGACCTCTATGGGTCGTGACCAATATCAGATTTTAAACCAACTTACAGAAGAAAGTTTTAATACCGAAAACGCTAAGTATCGCGCACAGGTGCGTCTTATATCCGAGGCGGCACTTATGCCCGCAGTTGTTGCGGGTAAGGGACCCGATGTGGTGCCATCGGTTGCAACGGGCACGCCCATAAATTATGCGATACGCGGTGCCGCGTACGACCTTTCAGGCTTTAAGGATTTTCACGAAGTACTTTCGCGCTTTACCGAGAGCGCGGTAACACCCTTCAGAATGAAAGACAGCGTATATGCGCTGCCCACAACTATGACATTCTCGGTGCTTTTCTACCGCACAGATATTTTAAGTGAACTTGATATTGCTGTACCGAGTAACTGGAACGAGGTAACAAGAGCAATAGTTCAGTTAAGCCAGAACCAGATGAAGTTCGGCTTTTTGCCAAGCCTTACCGCCTACTGCACTATGCTTTATCAAAACGGCGGTGAGCTTTACAAAGACAACTACTGTGAGCTTGACGGCGAGCTGCAACTGAAAACTTTTAGTGATTATACCGCGCTTTACAGTAAATACGGACTTACGGTTTCCTTTGATTTTGCTAACCGTTTCAGAAGTGGTGAGATGCCTATGGGTATTGTGGATTATACGACCTTTAATACATTAGAGGTGTTTGCGCCCGAAATCAAGGGGCTTTGGGATATAGCATTGGTGCCCGGTACACCCACCGAAAACGGTATTGATAATACGGTAGCGTGTGATGTAAACGGCGCAATGATAATTGGTGATACCGATGTGCCTGAAGGCGCGTGGGAATATCTTTCGTGGTGGACAAGTGCCGACATCCAAACCCGATACGGACAGTCGATTGAAAACAAATTGGGCGCATCGGCGCGTTATCCTACCGCAAATTTAGAGGCGCTTTCGCGTATGCCGTGGTCATCTGATTTTTACCGTGTTTTAAACGAACAACTTTCAAAAAGCAAGGGCATACCCGAGGTTGCGGGTGGCTACTTTACCACTCGCCACTTCAGTAATGCTTTCCGTGCGGTGCTTTACCGCAGTCAAGACCCGATAGAGAGCCTTCGCGAGTATACCCAGACGATAAACCTTGAAATAAACCGCAAACGCACAGAATTAGGACTTGATAAGAAAGGGGAGAAATAACGGTGAAAAAAAGAAGTTTATTAAAAACACTTCAAAAAAATAAGGTAAATTATGCCTTTATTGCGCCGTATTTTATCCTTTTTATCACCTTTACGGTACTTCCCGTTCTTGCGAGTGTGGCTTTAAGTTTTACATATTACGATGTGTTGTCCCCCGCGAGATTTGCGGGTTTCAGTAACTATTTCACACTCGTTTTTGAAGATGATGTATTTATAACTGCGCTTACCAACACACTCGTTATGGCGGTGCTTACAGGACCGCTCGGATACATACTTTCATTCGTGTTGGCATGGATGATAAATGACCTTGGTAAAACGCTTCGCGTAATCTTTGTTTTCTTCATATACACTCCATCTATCTCGGGAAATATGTATATGGTCTGGAAACTAATCTTCAGTGATGATGCAAACGGTATATTGAATAGTCTGCTTATGTATTTCGGGTGGATAGACAGCTCTATTTACTGGCTTACCGATACGAAGTATATGATGACCATAGTGGTTATCGTTCAGCTTTGGATGAGTATGGGTGTAGGCTTTCTGTCCTTTGTGGCGGGTCTGCAGGGTGTAGATGATTCACTGTTAGAGGCAGGCTCTATAGACGGTATACGAAACCGTTGGCAGGAACTCTGGTATGTTATATTACCCTCTATGCGACCGCAGCTTTTGTTCGGTGCGGTAACATCAATTTCATCGGCATTCTCAATAGGTGATGTAACGGCAAACCTTTGCGGTATGCCAAGCACCGATTATGCCGTACACACGATTTTAAACCATCTTAACGATTACGGCGGTACGCGAATGGAGCTCGGATATGCCTCGGCAATAGCAACCGTATTGTTCTTTATGATGGTAATAAGTAAAAACTTATTTACAAAAATGCTAAACAGGATAGGTAGGTGACAGTAAAAATGTCTACACGCTTTTCAAAAAGATTTTCGCATAATTTTTTTGGAAATCTATGCTTCTTTATATTTTTACTTGTAATCGCCCTGTTTATGGTAATACCGCTTATTTTTACGGCATCTAATGCATTTAAACCATTGGATGAACTGTTTTTGTTCCCGCCCACACTTTTTCCTAAAAATCCCACATTTTCAAACTTTCGTGGGCTATCACTTATAACTATGGAATCGGTTGTGCCTTTTACAAGATACTTTGCAAACTCGGTTTTTGTAACTATCGTGGGAACGGTGGGCAATATAGTGATTTCTTCACTTGCCGCATACAGATTAGCAAAATTCCGCTTTCCGCTTGGCAATTTTTTATTTAATCTTGTTGTTTTTTCGCTTCTGTTTTCGGGCGCCGTTACGGGTATACCTAGCTATCTTATAATGTCAAAGCTCGGTCTTCTTGATTCACATTTATCTATTATACTACCCGCGTTTTCTTCGTCACTCGGTCTGTTCCTTATGAAGCAGTTTATGGAGCAGATGATACCTGATGCGCTTATTGAGGCGGCTCAAATAGACGGTGCAAGCGAATGGCGTATATATTGGTCTATTGTTATGCCGATAGTTAAACCCGCGTGGTTTACACTGCTTATATTTGCATTTAAGGACCTTTGGAACAGTACGGGCGGTATAACCGTTTTCAGTGAAGAATTAAAAACACTTCCCTATGCACTGCAAAGCATCTCGGCGGGTGGTATCGCGCGTACCGGTGTTTCGGCGGCGGTATCACTGCTTATGGTTATTCCCCCAATAGTTGTATTTTTAATTTCGCAGAGCAATGTTTTGCAAACAATGGCAAGCTCGGGCATTAAGGAATGAGGTGGGCTTTTTGAAGAAAATAATTTCTGTTTTAGCCCTTGTCTTGATTGTGTCGGTGCTTTTTGGCGGACTTGGAGCTTCGGCGGTAGGCGATATAACCGACTACGATTCCTACATATACGATGCAAAGGGTAAGGCTATTGCCGCACCCGTGCCTTATGAGTGTTACGGTAGTATAAGCGCCGATACATTGGGCCTTTCGGGTGAGCTTCAAGTAGTTGAAATAGATAAGGATACAAACGGTAATCTTTATTTGCTTGACAGCAAGAATTCCCGTGTGATTATAACCGATAGCAATTACAGTCTTATAAAGGTTATCGATAGCTTTGAGTTTGAGGGTGAGAGACACACTTTTTCTGCTCCACAGGGTATATGCGTTGCCAAAAACGGCAGCATTTATGTTGCTGACACCGAAAACGGCAGAATAGTGTGCTTTGATAAAAACGGCACCTGCACAAACATACTTTTAAAGCCCGAGGGCGAGGATGTTCAGATAGATTATGAATACTATCCCACCAAAATCCAGGTGGATGAGTTTGATAATCTCTATGTTGTTGCGCGTGATCAGACACTCGGTATAATGCGCATAACCACAAAGGGTGAATACCGAGGATATTTAGGCGCTACACGCGTGGTGCCAAGCTTCTGGCAGATAATACTCCGTCAATTTGCAACCGAGAAACAGCTTGAGGGTCTTGTCAACTTTATCCCCACCGAATACAGCAATATGGATATTGATGATAACGGATTTGTTTACTGTGTTATTTCGGCGATAGATGCTAAAGGCGTTAAGGCGGATATTGAGGCAAACGGTGCCACAACCGCGCCTATAAGAAGACTTAATCAGCAGGGTGGCGATATCCTTGTACGTAACGGTCTTTTCCCGCCTGTTGGTGATATAAGCTTTAATTCTACGGGCAATGTGCTTTACGATGGAGTATCATCACTTTGTGATATTGCCGTTTATAAAGACGATATATATTCCGTGCTTGACAGCAAGCGTGGCAGGGTTTTCACCTATGACGGTGACGGAAATCTACTCTATGTTTTTGGTAAACGCTCGAGTGAGCAAGGCGGATTTTTAAAAGCCGCCTCACTTATATATCACGGTGATAGAATTCTGGTGTCGGATACTAAAACGGGCGTGGTGCAAATTTTTGAGCCAACCCAGTATGCTGAACTTTTATCCGCTGCTATATCCTGTTTTGTAAAGGGTGACGGTGAGGGCGAAGCCGAGAAGTGGCAGGAATTACTATCTTCCTATAGCGGAAACACCGTTATTCACACGGGTATCGGCAGAATGCATTACAGCAACGGCGATTATGCCAAGGCGCTTGACTCATTTAGAGCCGCCGATAATAAAACCTATTATTCTAAGGCGTTAAAGGCTTATATAAAAGCACAGGGTGCAAAATGGGCTCCTACCATAGCGGCGGTAGCGGTAATAATTGTTTTAGCTGCTATTATTATGGGTAAGATTTTACGGAAAAAGGGAATAAGCCTTAAAGGTAATTCGCCTAAAACCCGTTTCGGACAGGGTGTTCATGATTGCTTAAAGGGTGTAAAGTATTCATTTTATGTATCCACCCACCCATTTGATGGCTTTAATGATTTGAAGTTTGAGGGTAAGGGCAATCTTGCCTCTGCTTTCGTGCTGTGGGCTTTGGCGGTAGTGGCAAACATTATAAATATGTGGCTTACTCCGTATTTGTTCAACAACACCGATATTACAAAAACAAACATACTTTTAGAGGGCGTAATAGGGGTTAGCGTGCCGCTGCTTCTATGGTGCATTTCAAACTGGTGCTTCACAACTCTTATGGATGGTAAGGGTACATTCCGAGATATATTCATATTCTCGTGTAACTGCTTACTACCGATAATTCTTGTGTTCCCGCTTCTTACGGGTGTTAGCTATTTCCTTTATGAGGGCTCGGCATCCTTTGCGAATATGATTCTGATATTAGCGGTGGTATGGATGCTCTTCCTCTTTGTTGTGGGAACGGTTACAACCCATCAGTACACGCTTACAAAGGCTATATTATCTATACTGATAAGCCTTGTTGGTATGCTTATAATTGTTTTCCTTGTATTTTTGGTGGTTATTCTTGTTCAACAGGTGATTACATTTATAGTTCAGCTTTTTGATGAGCTTATTTTCAGTATGAATTAACGGAAAGGATACGGCCGATGCTAAAGAGCAAAAATATTAAAAGACTTATAGGCTGGGCAGTATTTATACTGTTTTGCGGTGTAACATTGCTTTTGATTATTAAAGCATCGTTGCCCACGCCCGATAAATATGGTACCGATTATCAAGGTATTACCTTTGGCGGATATAAAAACGATATTACCCAAAATATCGTTACTGCCGAGGGGGATACCACGGTGCTTGAAAGCGAAGAGCTTTGCCTTATGCTAGCCCCCGACACTACGGTAAAAATTTTACAAAAGAGTACGGGTAGGATATACGAAACGACACTGTCTCCCGAGGCGGCGCAGAGCTTTGTTGAGGAAAGCGCCGATATGCAGTCATCGGTCGTATGCGAGTATCAGAATGATAGTATAAACACCGCGGTGATGTATTCATCAAAAGAGGCGGTAGAGCGCAAGCAATATAAAATTACTCTCTCGGATGATGGCAAAACTGTACAAATAGAATATATTTTTGGCGAAAAGGCGGATGGCTCACTTATTCCCAAGGCTGTCCGTAAAGACTTTTTTGAAAAAGAAATTTTAAAGAAATTAGATAGCGATGACAGGGAATATATGGAACGACGCTATACCCTTTATGAGTATAGCAAGCTGACGGTATACGATGATCCTGATACTTTGTTGGCGGAATATTCAGGTCTTCGAGATACCCCGCTTTACATTGTTACAGATATACCCAACGACCGCGTGCGAAAGAAAACACTGGAAATTTTAGAAAAGGTGGGCTATACCACAAAAGACCTTGCCGATGATAACCGTGCAAGCGGTGTAAAGCAGGAGCTTGAAATTCCCGTTTTCCATATCACGCTACGCTATAGGCTTGAGGGCTCACAGTTGATACTCACTGTTCCCGAAAAGGAACTGTTGTATACCAAAAGCTATCCGCTTCGCACGCTTACGGTAAATAAGTTTTTTGTATCATCGGCTGGCAGTGAGGGTAGCTTCTTGGTACCATCGGGCAGCGGAGCACTAATGAATTTCAATAAAAATATTTCGCAAGGTCTTTATGAAATGCAATTCTACGGCGGTGATGCAACAAGGGGTACAAAGGCATCAAGCGAGGAAATGCTGAGTGATACCCAATTAAGTCTTCCCGTATACGGTATGATAAGCGGAAACGAGGGCGTACTTACTGTTGTGGAGCAGGGTGCCGAGGCCGCAGAACTTGTAGTTAAGCGAAATGGAAACAGTGCTTTTGCATATACAAAGCTTAATGTACTGCAAAGTGATTCGGTATATCTTCGCGGCGCTAAAACCTCAGAGGCTCTTGCCTTTGACGATTTAGATAGTGATTATGTTGTAAGATACTGCTTTATGGATAATCTTTCGGGTGAGGGCTATGCCGATATGGCGTCTCTGTACCGACAGCTACTGATTAAAAAAGGTGATATAAAAGATCAGGATAAAAATGAAAATCCTGCCGTGATGCTTGAGCTTATAGGCGGTGCAAGGCTACAAAAGCAGGTGCTTGGTCTATACAGCAAATATGAAACTGCAAAGCTTACCGATTTTAATGAAATGCTTTTTATTGCAAATGATTTTAAATCGGCGGGAATTGAAAACCTGAATGTAAGTATAAACGGTTTTACCGACAGCGGAATATATTCACAGCTGCCAAAGGATATAAGCGCATCAAAGGCTTTAGGCGGACAAAAGGGACTGCACAGTCTTATAGACAGCCTGAAAGAGCAAGGGATTACGCCATATCTCAATGTTGCACACCAATACTACTATAACGGGTATTTAGGTGACGGATATAATAAGAAGATGACCGCATCTTTTGCCGACAGAAGCACAGCAACACTTACTCAGTATGATGCGGTAAGCGGATTTTATCTGGAAAAATCGTTAAAAACACAAATAATCTCACCGCAGTTCTATAAACAAATTGCAAATGCCTATATAAAAACCGATTATCAGGGCTTTGCGTTGGGTACACTTGGGCAGGATATTAACAGCGATTACCGTGAGGAAAGCTTTTATGACCGTACAAGAGCTTTAAAGGCAATAGAAACAACGCTTGAAGCCTACACAAAGAGCGGAAAGTCGCTTACATCAAACGATGTCAATGCATATGCACTTAAATATTTATCACTATGCGAAAATGTACCAACAGATTCGGGCGGTAATATTCAGTTTGCAAAATCGGTTCCGTTCAAGCAAATGGTGCTTCACGGTTCTGTTCCGTACACTATGCACATAAATACCGCTCAAACCGATTTTACTGCCGATGTTTTAACGGCTATAGAAACAGGTAGCGGAATAGGCTTTACCTTGGCACAAGATGTACCTGAGGGTGTGCTTGATAGCGATTATTCGTATCTTTACAGTATGAAATATGATTCTGTGCGCTCTCGCGCGATAGAGGCAGCGCAGTATGTAAACAAGGCGCTTTACGGTCTTGGTGGTGTACCCATCACAGCACATAGCAGGGTGGGCAACATTAGCCGTACCGAATATCAAAATGGCACAGTAATATATGTAAATCATGGCACCGAATCCGCCACGATAGATGGAGTTTCGGTACCTGCAAAGGGTTATATAAGAAACTAAAGGGGGAATTGCTTTGAAATTAAAGGAAATATTTAAAGGTCATAGGTGGCTTGCCGCGTTACTTGCCATAGCGGTTGTGCTGACCACAGTGCTCATAAGCACGGGTGTTGGCGCTCAAACTGCTGTGCTTATGTACAAAACCACCTCTGCAAATTCAAACTACAGTTCGGTACATACTGCAACAACACAGGATGTGACCCACACCGTTTTAAAGAACACAATACCTAAAACGGTGAAGCTTACGGTAGTGGATTCCGATGCTTTTTATGCAAGAAACGAAAAGGATTTTCACTTTCAAGGTCTAAACGATGGCACAAGTTCTGCCTTACGCGATATCTCAGGGATTATAAGCACGGGATATATCCGCTTTTTTGTAAAGGCGCCAAAGGCAATGCAAATGAATGTGCGCCTTATCGCTTCGGGATGGTCACGTTCTAATGCGCCCAAAGCGTTATCGCTTGTAAAAACCATCGAAAACGGCGGTTATTATGAATACCATATTCCGCTTTCCGAGCTTGCAGGTACCAATATAACCTGGAACAGTACCAAGCTTTTAGAGCGCATCACAATATCTCCTGTTTCTAACGATACATTCTTAAACGAGGGCGAGGAGCTTTATGTAAGTCCCATTGAAATTTATGAGGGTGAGCCCGATTATGCATTTACCCAAGCGCCTATAGCAGAGATGGTTGGCACAAGCACCTACCACGAGGAGCAAAGCAGTTATCTTTCGTTCCAATCCAATTCAGAAACAGGACACAAGATAAGTATTACCGAAGGTTATTATTCTCAAACCTACGGAATGAAGGGCACAAGCCTGATCTTTAAATCATTCAAGAAAAACGGTACGGCTATGAATGGTGATATATCCGGTTATATCAATACCGCCGTGGTAAGAGCATATATAAAGACGCCGATTGATACAAAATTAAAGTTTTGGTTTAACAGTAACGAGAATTACGGTTGGCAAAACCGCGGCTCTGTTGAGGTAGATGTTAAGTCAACAAACAACGGCGAAGATTATACCGAGGTAATCGTGCCACTTAAAAACTTTAATAGCAGTTACACGTTCAGTAATATCGGTGTAGGTCCCGCCGAAAGTGTGTTTTCAGCAGATAAATTTATTACTACCGATCAATCTATCTATATAAAGTCATTAGAAATCTGGACCAATAATCCAAATTCTGATACAAATGAATACAAAAAGATTGCTACAACTACCTATCAAGAGGAACAAAGTAATTATCTTTCGTTCCAGTCTAATGCACAAACGGGTTATCAAATCAGTATTTCTGATGGTTACTATTCTCAAACCTACGGAATGAAGGGCACAAGCCTTTTACTTAAATCCTTTAAGGATAACGGTGTTGCCTTTGGCGGAGATATATCGGGCTTTAGTGATACCGCTGTTCTTAAAACACAAATAAAGACACCTGTTGATACTAAATTGAGATTTTGGTTTAACAGTAATGAAAATTATGGTTGGCAAAACCGCGGTTTTGTTGAGGTGGATGTTGAGTCTACAAACGGTGGTCAGGATTATACAGAGGTAATTGTACCGCTTCAGAACTTTAACAGTGATCATCTGTTTAACAATGTTGGTGTAGGTCCTGCCGAGAGTGTGTTCGCGGCAGACAAATTCATTACCACCGAGCAGTCGATTTTCATTAAACCGTTAGAGCTATGGACGGGGTACGATGCGCCCGAACCGGAACCTGATCCGGACCCAAATCCCGACCCGAACCCTAACCCGAATCCCGATCCGAATCCTGACCCACCCGCAGATGTAACTGCAGAAAAGTTAGCGGTTACAAGCTATTGGGAAAATCAAAGCTCTTGCCTTGAAATAAAGGGTGTTTCAATTGATAAGAAATCACTTATGTATGGCGCTTTCCAAAGCAGCTATAGGATGATACTTAAAGAGGGCTTCTATGCACAGGATTTAACACAGAACGGACGAAATAAAACAACCTTCTACATTAAGAGCTTTAAGGGTGTTAAAGAGGGCGTTGCAGACGGCGCACAAAACTTTACTGATATAAGCACCACGGCATATATACGCTTCTTTGTTAAGACACCAAAAAATATCAAGCTTAATGTTTATATAATGAACGGTTGGGGCGAACAAACTAAAAAGACGGTTGACGTTTCCGCTTCGGCAGAGGGTACATATACCGAGGTGCAAATTCCGCTTGCCGATGCACTTGCTACAAGCCGTATGGTAACACAAATCGGTATCGGCGCACCGACGGACACCTTTAACGATACCGCTTTCGTTGCAGAGGGTGAGTCGATAGAGGTAAGTCACATTGAGCTTTGGAGCGCAAAGCCCGAGGCTTATGTTCCCGCAGAGATACCCGATGAGTATTGGCTTTCCTTGCCCGAGCAGTCTGCCGATGCAGAAAGCTTTAAGCTTGCCGAAAGCGATACAAACTTCTGGACGAACGACTGGAATGACAAAACACGTGACCGTTCAATTCAGATAACAAGAACTTCAATCGAAAAGAAGGATCCGCTTTATAAGTATTTCAACCTTTATTATTCAATAAGCGTGCTTGATGCTGATGTTTACTATAAGATGACGGCGGGTAACCGCGACATAACAGTCGGATTGGGCGGTTCACAAAATCTTGAGGAATATCTTAAAACGGGATATATAAGATTTTATATCAGAGCGACAAAGGATATGCGCGTGCGCATTGAAATGTCGGATAAGGGTTGGCACAGAACACAGCAGTATGTCGATATCAAGAAAACCGAGGAAAACCTTGGTTGGCAGGAAGTTCAAATCCCGCTAAAGGCGTTTTATGATGCGCAGAACGGTACAGTTAACTTTAAAGAAATTGCCCGCATTATGATAGAGTCTACCGAGGACGGTTTTAATGAGGACGGTTTCCTAAAAGAAAAGCTTGATGTGCTTGAATTCAGTGCCGTAGAATTTTGGTCTAAAAAGCCCGCTGTGCCTCAGGATGTTGATATCAGAGATTATTACTATTCCGAATACGGTAACGGCATAATTCTTCGTGATTCGGATGAAATTATTCCCCTTGCCAATACATTCCTGGCATACGAAAACAGCGAGGATACAAAAACCGTAAGCACAGTTTTGGAAAACGGCTATCATGATTTCAAAATCAGTAAGATTATAAGCGCATACGTGCTTGTAAATGAATCTATAAACACCTATCGCAGTGACCCGTATTCCAAGGTTGAAATAATGATACCTAACAGTATGGTAAAACTTTCGCCTGACATAAAAATTGCACGTGTTGATGAAAGCACGGGTGAGGTTGAAGCGGTTAAGTATACTACCGAAGGCGAATACATTATCCTTAATACTGCAGGAATGGGTGATTTCGTGTTCTTTACCGGTAAGGATGGCGGTATTGTAAAACCATCACAAGACGATGGAGAAGAGAAAGATGCCGAAACGGTAGAGGAAACCGTAACCAAGGTAATAAAGGTTAAACGTCCAAAGCCGAAACAGGATGAATTTAACTGGCTTCCTTGGGCTATCGGCGGCGGTGCAGGCGCAGTAGCGCTCGGCGGTGCGGTATGGCTTACGGTATACTTAATTAAAAAGAAGAAAGTGGGTCAGTAATTATGAAAAATATTAAAAGAATTTTTGCTATTTTGTTGGTGTTTGTTTTAGCATTTGGTATGTGCGGATGTAAGAGCAATCCCGATGACGGCTCGGATTACTCTTATTATGAATCGTATATAACCACAACGGTGACTACCGAAAAAGAAAACAACAGTGATGATACACCTGATTCCAATACCGATAACACAACTAGCGGTGGAAAAAAGGAGCCCGCTAAGATTCAAGATTTAGGCGGCAGAACAATTACCTTTGTTGCAGGTTGGAATGAGCCTGAAAAGGGAAGCTCTACATTTGCAAATAACTATTGGAAAAAGAAGTTAGAGGTTGAAAAGAAATACAACTGCAAGTTTAAGTTCCAGCAATCTACAACCGGTTGGTACGATAATATGCTTTTGTCTATTCTTTCAGGCAATCCAAGCTGCGATGTATTTAACTATACGGGCAACCCCTATTCAGCAATAAAAAATAATCTTTTCTATGACCTTAAATCCATAGATGCTTTTGATTTCAGCGAGGAAAAATGGTCGGATGCAGTATCTGATATGGGTACTGTCGGCAACAAACAGTATGTGATGCTGTCCAGCCGCTTTGAGGCACCATCGGCTATCCTTTATAACAAGGATATATTTAAGGCTCAGGGTCTTGATGACCTTTATACTCTGCAAAAGGGCGGTAAGCTTACATTTGATAAGTTTATTGAGATTATAAACAAGGTAAAAATGCCCTCGGGCAAGTATACCGCAATGGCTATGTCTAATGCGTTTGAGGTGCATATGAACTTTGTTCAGTGCTTCGGCGGTGAGCTTGTAACGCGTAAGGACGGTACGCTTGATTTTGCTTGTACGATAAACGACAGCAAGGTTATAAGCGCCTTTAATGCCGCACAAAAGCTCGTTGATGACGGCGTTCTGTTCAGCGGTAGAAACGGCGAACATTCGGCTGATTGGGATTACGGTAGAAATCAGTTTGCTGCAGGCAACTGTGCTGTGCTTATCGGTGATTACGGTTGGCTCACTCCTTTCCAAAAGGATGCCGATTTTGATATTGGTATAATCCTATTCCCAACTGTAGACGGCGGCACATCTAATTGGTTTAAGCCCAATAATACATGGTGCGCAATTCCTTACAATGTAAACAAGGTTGAAGAGGTTGCAACGGTATTTGATGAAATGACCGATGTTATCTTTGATGTAAGCTATAAGGTTAAATTCCAGGATGTTGTAACCGATGACGTTATGGAGCTTGTTGACAAGTGCGCTAAAATGCAGGTTAATGACGGTTGCAAGGTTAATTATTCATCCCTTGTGGATGTTTGGGGAACGGGTGATATAGGTGCTACATTTACCTCTATGGTAACGGGCAGCACATCGGTAGCACAGGCAATCCAGACCGTAGAGCCCGCTATTAAAACCCAGCTCGGTTCTTGGATAAAATAAATAATCCGTTAAGGAGAAAAAAGATGAAACGCTTTAATAAACTTAAAAGCCTTATTTGTCTTGTTGCTATAGCGGTACAGTGTGTATGTTTCGTTGGTGTTCCCGCTTCCGCCGAGGAGTCTTCAGCGGATATAAAGTCAATAAGTCTGCGTATACATCAGGACCATCCCGGTGTGTACGGTTACGATGTTACATATATGTTCTCACTCTATGGCGAAACAGAATTTGATATTATGCGCCTTAAGCAGGACGATTTTACCCTATACTGCAACAACAAAAATATTAAGATAGATGGTATAAATGTTACCGTGCCAGCATCATTTAAGGATAATACCGATGTTCAGGCGGTAAAGATTTACGCGCGTCTTAACAGCAATCCCGAAATTACAACCTATTTCCCTCTAATGATAAAGAATTGGAAACTTACCTTTGCCGATGAGTTTGAGGGCAATTCACTTAATGAAAACTATTGGGTGGAAAGCATAGATACAGCTGCTGCAACAATTAAGAGCAGTGACGGTGTAGAGCGCACTAAAGCAAACGGCGTTGAGGGTGCGTTGGAAGTATCAGACGGTACACTCAAAATGCGCTTTTTCAAAAACACTGCGGGCAAAGCGGTAAAAGGACATCCCGAGTTGGTTCCAGATTATGCGGGAACAGGACTTTCCTCACAAAACAAATTCTCTCAGACAATGGGACTGTTTGTTTCCAAAATCAAGGTTGGTACAGGCGTTGGCGGTAATCAGCCAGGTATAAACTATGCATATTGGCTACTGCCCGAAAGCGACCATTGGGGCGTTGCTTTCTTCGGTAAGCAACGTTCTGGCGATTGCAAGGATAGCTATATGGGCGAAATAGATATCGTGGAATATTCGGCACAATGGTTACCTGCACAATTTCAGGCTACAGACCATTGGTGGACCAATATGAACACAGGTCATTATGATAATGCGATTCGCTACCAGAACGAAAAGCTTTGGACCGATTATACCGAGTATGCCACCGCATGGACACCTAACGGTGTTTACTATTACCACAACGGCGTACTGATTAAGCAGGTTAAAAACTTCAGCTCTGATTTAGAGGAACGCGCATTTATCAGATATTCAATGGGTATCCCCGGTTATGGCGAGGAGAATGCCGATTGGATAGGCTACTTTACCGATGAACAGTTAGCACAGTATGACACCACAATGTATGTTGACTATTCGCGTGTTTACAAATAGGTGATTTTATGCATATTAAAATTAAAATAGAGCATTGGCATCCGGGAGTGCCTGATTATGATGTAAGCTATCGCTTGCAGGTATATCAAACTACTCCCTCAGGCAAGGAGGCGCGTCTTACCACGGCTCAGTATGATTTATCGTGTGATGAGGCACCGCTTATTTTCCGCGGCAACACCGTAACGGTGCCCGCAGTCTTTAAGGATAATACCGATAAGGTTACGGTTACAATAAAGGCCACCACGCGCGACCCTGAGCCTGCAACCGCCGAATTTCAGCTACCGATAAAGAACTGGAAGCTTACTTTAAACGAGGATTTCGAGGGTGATACCCTTAATGATAAACTATGGACCTCCTTGGGCTCTTGGGGACTTACCGATTTAGGCGGCGTAACGATAGCAAACTCAGCTGAGTCACTTCGTGTGCACGACAGTATGCTCACAATATTCTATCAAAAGGCAAACGGCAGAGAAACTAAGCTTCGTGACGGTCGCGTGGTAAAACCCGATGTCTTTTCAAGCTCGGTTGATACCGTTGGTAAATTCGAGCAACAGTTTGGTTGCTACAGATGCAGTATGCGAATAGCGTCACCCGAAACAGCATCAGGTGCTTGCAATCCCGCTTTCTGGCTTATGCCACCAACCGTAAAATGGGGTGAGGTATATCTGTTCACACAAATAAAGGGAAGAAACGCGGGTATGGGTTGCGGTGAAATCGATATAATTGAATATTCGCCGCAATGGACACCGCCACAGTATCAGATAACAGACCATTGGTGGTCTGCCCCCGGCAAAGGCCATTTTGATGATGAGGCGTGGCACTATGACGATTCCCTTTGGGACGGTAAATTCCACGATTATTTCTGTGTGTGGACAGAGAGTGACCTTTATTACTACTTTGATGGTGTGCTTGTAAAGGAGCAACACAATTTGCAGCCTACAGGACTTCCCGCCAAGGTAATGCTATCCTTAGGTTCGGCAGGGCATAAAACCGCCAATACCACATGGATTGGTCATTTTGATATAAACAATCTTGAGGGAATGTCGGCAGATTTTGATTATGTTAAGGTATATAAATAACAAAAAATACTGTGGAAATAAGTTATAAAATCTGTTTCACCGCAAAACACATAGTGTTAAAATTAAAATAGGTATATTATATTTGGTTTTTAAAATATTTTATAGGAGAGTGATTTTTAATGAAAAAATCAATAGCAGCATTGCTTGCTATAGCGCTCATTATTACCTCGGTTTTCACAGTCAACTTTATAACCTTTGCAGAGGATACTGAAACAACCACACCTACTCTTTTAGCGAAAACAGGTACAGATGTGCCTGCTTCTTGGGATAATCAGGGTGATTTGCTTAATGGCGAAGGTTCGGTTACACAGATAACGCTCAATTCAAATGAGTTGATTTACACATCAGGATATACCACTGTTTCAAAATATGTGTATGCGGGAACGAGCACAAACACGGATTATAAGAAACAGTTGTCTCCTAAAAGAGCACTTAATAATGCGGTAGATATTTCAGCAACTCGGGATACTACCTATTTGCGAACCTTTGTAAGAGTGCCTCAAGATACCCAAATAACATTTTGGTTGGCAACAGATTGGTCAAGCAAAGATTCCGTTACTGTAGATGTAAAGGCTGTTAATGGCGGTGCAGGATATGCAGAGGTTGTTGTTCCGCTTACTGATTGTATCAATACTGAATCCTTTAAGCATATATTTGTAGGTCTTGCAAATTACAATGAAGCCGCTAATATTAAGCAAATATATGTAAGTTCGGTTGAGGTGTGGAGCGGCAAGCCAAATTCGGTTCTTACAGCTGCACAAGAAAAATCA
>JAXJYT010000244.1:0-2967 GCA_036306845.1 Acutalibacteraceae bacterium
ATTTAAAGGAAGCTATCGAGGTGGCAAAATGATAACAAAAAGAATTATACCTTGCCTTGATGTGCGTGATGGCCGCGTTGTAAAAGGCACGAATTTCGAGGGGCTTCGTGACGTTTCTTCCCCTGTTGAGCTTGCTAAATTTTATAGCGCTTGCGGTGCGGATGAGCTTGTTTTTTACGATATTACCGCTTCAAGTGACGGTAGGCAACTTTTTACCGATATACTTTGCGAAACTGCAAAGAGCGTATTTATACCGCTTACAGTTGGCGGCGGCATTAATACTGTATCCGACTTTGACCGTGTGCTTAAATGCGGCGCCGATAAGGTAAGCGTTAATTCGGGCGCCATAAAAAACCCGCGTCTTATATATGATGCCGCCAAGCTTTACGGTGACCAATGTGTTGTATTATCGGTTGATGTAAAGCGTGTAGACGGTGAATTCCGCGTGTTTGCAAAGGGCGGTCGCGAAGATACGGGAATTGAAGCAATTGATTGGATAAAGCGCGGTGTTTCAAACGGCGCCGGTGAAATTGTTGTTAATTCCATTGATACCGACGGTGTAAAGGGTGGCTTTGACTTAGAAATGCTAAGTGCCGTTTGCGATGCCGTTAATGTTCCCGTCATAGCTTCGGGTGGCGCAGGAAAGATAGAAGATTTTATAACTTTGTTTAACACCTTACCAAAGGTTGATGCGGGTCTTGCCGCTTCTATTTTCCATTTTGGTGAGGTTAAGATATCCGATTTGAAGGATGAAATGATACGATTCAATATACCCACAAGGAGATAATATTATGCTTAATATAGACCAACTTAAATTTGATGAAAAGGGCTTAATCCCTGCCGTTGTTGTAGATTCCGTTACCAAGAAGGTGCTTACCGTAGCATATATGAACCGCGAAAGTCTTAAGATTTCAATGGAAAAGGGTCTTACTTGTTTTTGGAGCCGTTCAAGAAACGAACTATGGCTTAAGGGTGAGACCAGCGGCAACTATCAGCATATCGTATCGATAACCGCAGACTGTGATAACGATGCGCTTGTTGTAACGGTAGAAAAGGACGGTCCTGCTTGTCATTTAGGTACCGATTCCTGCTTTAACAATACCGTTTATCAAAGTGAAGAACGTCAAGAATTCTCGTTAGACGGTTTAATGGAATTAATAAGAGGAAGAAAAACCGACCAAAAGGAAGGTTCTTACACTACCTATCTTTTTAATAAAGGACTTGACAAGATTCTTAAAAAGGTTGGCGAGGAATGTACCGAGGTTATAATTGCCGCCAAATCCGAGGACAAGGCAGAAACCATTTATGAAATTTCCGACCTTGCATATCACGTTATGGTGCTTATGATTGAAGCGGGCATTTCGCTTGAGGACATTCACAAGGAATTGGCTTCGCGCCACATAATTGACCACAAGGTTAAGCAGGAGAAAATGACAAAATGATACTTGTTGACCGACACATTCATTCTACCTTTAGTGACGGCGCAAACACACCTGAAGAGATCGTGCAGGAAGCGATAAACCGCCAAATGACCACCATAGGTTTTTCGGACCATTCGTATCTTTTCTTTGATGAGCGGTTTTGCATAAAGGATTATACGGGATATATAGCCGAAATTAACCGACTGAAAGAAAAATACCGTGATAAAATAGAAATCCTGCTCGGGGTTGAGCAGGACTATTATTCAAATGAATATCCGTATAAGTTTGATTATAAAATCGGCTCGGTTCACTTTATAAAGTGCGGTAATGATTATCTTTCGGTAGATCACACACCCGATATACTGATGGCAGGTGTAAAAAAGCATTTCGACGGTGATATTTACGCCTTTTGCGAAAGATATTACGCTATGGTATCTGAAATAATAGAAAGAACAGATGCCGATATAATAGGTCACTTTGATTTGGTATCAAAATTCAATGAAAACGGTGAGCTTTTTGACAGTAATCACCCGCGATACGTTGCGGCTTATCAAGCGGCGGTTGACAAGCTTATAAAATATAACAAACCGTTTGAAATTAATACAGGCGCAATATCGCGCGGATACCGTGTTACACCCTACCCTTCGGTACCGATTAAAAAGTATATCGAAGAAAAGGGCGGCAGTTTTGTTTTATCAAGTGACAGTCACCAAAAAGAAACGATTTGTTTTAAATTTGATGAATTTAGTCTATAAAAAAATCCCGTACCGATTGGTACGGGATTTTGATTTACATATTACTTGCCCTGAGCCATGCTTGCAACTTCTGCTGCGAAGTCGTCAACACGCTTCTCAATGCCTTCGCCCTTTTCCATACGAACGAATTCAACAAGCTTAATTTCAGCGCCCATCTCTTTAGCGCAGTTAGCGATGTACTTGCCAACGTTGATGTCGCCATCGATAACGAACTGCTGCTCAACAAGGCAGTTTTCCTTGAAGAACTTGCCGATTTTACCCTCAACGATTTTGCCAAGAATTGCATCAGGCTTGTTTGCCATCTTAGGATCTTCCTTCATCTTAGCAATTTCGATTTCCTTCTCCTTAGCGATAACCTCTGCAGGAACAGAAGCCTCGTCAAGGTAGCCGGGATTCATAGCGGCGATCTGCATTGCAATGTTCTTACCCATTGTAATAAACTCGGGTGAAGAAGCGTCAACATCGCCTTCAAATTTAACAAGAACACCGATTTTGCCGCCGGCATGAACGTAGTTTACAACCTTGCCCTCGAAGCGAACAAAACGACGGATTTTAATGTTTTCACGAACCTTAAGGAAAAGCTCCTGAACCATTTCTTCAACGGTCTGACCGTTCTCAACGCAAGCGTTAAGAGCATCAAGGTCAGCAGGATTCTGAGCAGCGATAACCTTTGCAATCTTGAGCGCTAAATCCTTGAATTCGTCACCACCTGCAACGAAGTCAGTCTCGGCGTTAAGCTCAACAGCAACGCCAACACCGTTTTCGCAGATAGCGCAAACAGTACCCTCAGC
>JAXJYT010000245.1:0-2057 GCA_036306845.1 Acutalibacteraceae bacterium
ATATAGCCCTTGGTAAGCTGATCAATCCATGCCTGCTCACCCGCCGAGAATGGCGAGGGAATATACTTAACGTTAGGATACTTTTCTTGCATCAATTCACGCATCTTTACAAATGTATAGTTGTAGAAGATGGGATAAAGTTCATCCATAGTATATTTGCCCTGCATTACCTGTAGGTTCATTTCGTTACCTACCTCGAACGAATCAATGTATGGCGATAGCTTATCGAGCACCTTTTCTGCCTCTTGCAAATAGGTTGCAGTGCCGCCTGTGTTTTCAAAGGGTGAGCCCATAATACCGTTAAGGCGGGTAATGCCGTTTTTGTAAAGCTCTTTAGCAAGCGGCACCATATCACCGTTTACACGCGCATTGGCAACGCCGATTTTTGCAAAAATCTTTGCGGTGTTTTCTACCTCGGTCTGATTTTTGGTATTAGCCGAATTTATTCCGAACGGCGATGTAGCATTATACTTGTACTCATGCCCCTTAATAAGCGCAAAGGGATAGCATTCTTTATATGTAGAATATTTGGAAATCACATATAGGTTAAGATAGTAAATGCCGTACTTGCCGCCTACGGTAATTTGTCGGTTAGCACCCGTATGCTCAAATACCGTGCTGTCAATGAACAGTCCTTTATCAACAATATTACCGTAATAATCACGAACATCGTAACGCAAACTGAACTTTAAATCATCAGCTGTTAAATTGGTTACGTTTATGTTAAGTTTTACAGAGTCACCAACAAATACAGTAGAGTTATCATCGCTGCCGTCCACGGGGGCAACACCCGCCGCAAAATCTGAGCCGTAGCTCTTGAAAAGGCCTCTGTAATCACTTGACTGCTGATACTCAACAAGCGTATCAACAAAGGTGAGGTCATATTGATGCGTATAGTAAAGTCCCTTTCCATCGGCAAAAGTAAGTTCCATTTCCTTCGGGTCCAAAGCCGCTACCGCATACTGTGTTGGAATATCCTCGCCGCGCACAAAGGAATACATATAAACGTCCTTTGTCAGCTGATGCTTATAGCAAAGACTTTCAAAATCAGGATACGGGAAATCGCCGTTTGCGGGATACACCCAATCCGAATTGATTTTAACCTCGCTATCAATATAATCCTTAACAAAGCCACGTATAAACTGTGAGCGCGAATAAGAAATATTGCTGTCGCTTTCGGCATTTATCTGCGCCGAAACATTGATGCTGTATTCCTTAAACATATAGGTGGTCTTGACCTCTGCGTGACTTGCCATACCGCTTGTTTTATAGTCCACAATAACAGAGGGATAGCCGTCCTTCATAAGAGATTCAAACTTATCCACAACACCCGTTACTACTATAGCGGTTCCCGTTGAGGTATTAAGAATATACTTACCCGCACCTGTAATGGCATCAAGCATCTCACCCGAAGGGCTTTTGTATGCAATATATTCTATGCCGCTCTCGGTAATTCCGTAGGCATATATATCACCTTCATAGAAAAACTGCAAGCTTTCCTTGTCGGCAAGGTTCGAGGTTGGAAAATTCCGTTCGTCAAGCGACGGAAAACTATCGGTAGCCGCTTGCCCGTCCTTGTTATCTGCAACGGGATTATTTAATACCACAGTCTGGGATTCGCTTCCGGGGGTTGCGGGTGCCTGCTCGCCGCCTGTATTATCAAACTCGCCGTCGCTCTCACCTTCACCCTGCCATTCGGATACGGTGTCCTCGTATTCAGATTCGGTATTCGAGCTATAACCACCTTGTGTACCTGTTTCTTTTTCGTTACCCTTTTTACCGCAAGCGGTAATTCCCAAAACAAAAACAAAAACCAACAGTAAAGATAATAATTTCTTCATAATTACCCTCTTTTCTTCAAATTTAACCTACAAGTCCCGAGCGCTCAACGCCCTGAACGAAAAACCTTTGACAGAACACAAAGATTAGTATAAGCGGAACGGCACAAAGGAATATGCCCACGCTTATAAGCAACTGACCTTGTTGGCTCGTTCGCGATGCCCAATTACCAAAGTATTCACCTACAAGGAAGCCCATTTCGGTAACCTTCATTGAAA
>JAXJYT010000246.1:0-2284 GCA_036306845.1 Acutalibacteraceae bacterium
ACCTTAAATAGCTTACGGGTCTGCGGCTCGATACCCTTTGCCGCGTCAATTACCATTACAACACTGTCCGCCGCCATAAGTGTACGGTAGGTATCCTCCGAAAAGTCCTGGTGACCGGGGGTATCAAGTATGTTAATGCAGTATCCGTTATATTCAAACTGCATAACCGAGGAGGTAATGGAAATGCCTCTCTGCTTTTCAAGGTCCATCCAGTCGGATACGGCGTGCTTTGCGGTTGCCTTACCCTTAACCGAGCCTGCGGTCTGTAGCGCGCCACCGTAAAGTAAAAGCTTTTCGGTAAGCGTTGTTTTACCTGCATCAGGGTGGGAAATTATGGCAAACGTACGCCGTCTGTTAATTTCTTCTTTTAAAGTCACAAAAATTCTCCTTAATACTCAAGTAGATAAATTTTACCATAATATGCTGCTATTATCAAGTAAATGTGCAGTTTAATTTTTTGTATATTCCTTTGTGGTTATACCCGTAAGCTTTTTAAATACCACATAAAAGTATTTTACGTCGTTAAAGCCGCAAAGATACGATATTTCCTCGTTGGTGAAATCTCCACCCTTAAGCAGCATCTGCGCTTTCTGGATGCGCTTTTTGTTTATGTATTCGTTAGGGGTTATACGTTCGCACTCTTTGAAAAATTTATTAAAGTAGGTGCGGCTTATTCCCACGCGGTCACAGATTGCCGCAATACTTAAATCGGTATCGTAAAGGTGCTTGAAAAGCTCCTTCCGAGCAAGCTCGAAAAGTGGATTTTCGTGCTCGGTCTGATCGTTGGGTGTTATATCAATAAAGCTTAATATTTCGTAAAGCAATGACATCAGTCGGTATTGATACCGTGCCTGCTTGCCCTGCCAACATTCACTACACTTGATGAAAAGTGAGCATATATAATCGGGACAGTCGGTTTTGAATATCTGAAGCTCATCTTGAAGGTTAGCGCAGGTTTCAAGGTCAAGGCAAACAATTTCCTCATATTCGGTGGACTGTATATAAGTAGCGCCAAATGGTACAAAAAGGATGTCACCGCGCTTTACGGTAAGCTCCTGCCCGTTGTAGTAAAAGGTACTTTCACCGCTTATTCTACAGCTTATAACGTAGCAGGATTTGTTTGTTGTCTTGATTTTTGTGTTTTCACGCTCTATATGAATAACCTCTGAAACGTTTAGAAACGGTATATCCGAAGTACCCGCAAACCGCATATAAACACCTCTTTAATATTGTTTTTCATCTATCGGCTCCCTTTGATGATGGATGTCGGACTTAAAACTATGTTCTAAATATATCATTTTTAATAAGAGTTTTCAAGTTGAATATTTTATAAAATTAAACTTTTTGCGAAATCCTCAGTTTTTAAACTCCGCGTGTCATCCTATGATTTTTTGGCATATACTGTATGGGGGTGATTAAATGTCTGAATGGAATTGTGTTCGTGGATTTAAATGTACAACTCTTGCCCTAATAGCAAGTATTATTTTAGGCTTTGTTGCGGCTATTCTTCGTTTTACTGCGGTGATAACCGTAACACCCGCGTTTTTGTGGGTAACACTTGGTATCGGTGTGGTTTATCTTTTGGCGCTGTTGGTAGTTGCCGCCATACGAGAGGATATTTGCAGGCGTTGCTTCGCGCAAACGGTTGACGGTTGGTTGCTTTCGACACTTGGTACAATACTTTTGTCTGTATTGCTGCTTGCCGTTCCCTTTGCCGCTACAAGCGTGTGGGGTGCCGTGCTTACGGGTGTGCTCATTAGCCTTTTATCCCTTTTATTGACCCTTACCGCCTGCGTTATAAAATGCCTTGCATGTAGGTGCGAATAGTTAAAGTAAGAACGGCATCAAACGATGCCGTTCTTTATTTTAGTCCCTATTTGTTTGTTGTATTGCAAGCTCATAAAATGCCTTTGTACTACGGTTTTCACCAATCGGCTCGGGTACACGCCGCGGAATAATTTTTGAATATTTTTCCGCATAATCGTAATAAAGCTTATTTTTTATAGCTTGAGTGGCCTGAGAATGTATTACAATATCAAAGCAACGTTTCAAAAAATCACTGTTATCGTGTAAAAGTTTGCCCTCACGGCATACCGTTACACATACACCTGCGATAGTCTCTACCGTACCGATACAAACCGTATAGGAATTGGTGCCTTCATCATATTCGCTTTGCAGCTTGGTGTCATCAATACGGAATTCGCAGTCCTTACTAAAACCCTTGAATATAAGCTTATACTCACGGTTGTCGGGTATTAGAGAAAGATCTCCGAAGGAAGAAACG
>JAXJYT010000247.1:0-2071 GCA_036306845.1 Acutalibacteraceae bacterium
ATTTGGAATTACCTTTGAGCAGGGAAGAAACAATTTTGAAATTAACCGTGAACTTCTTGCTAACATTGTTACTGAAAACAAGGAACTTCCCGAAAGCGCAATCCGCGACCTTATCATTGCGCTTATTACACTTAAATATACACAGTCAAACTCCGTTTGTTATGCGGTGGACGGACAGGCAATCGGCGTAGGTGCAGGTCAGCAGTCACGTATTCACTGTACCCGTCTTGCAGGTACAAAGGCTGATACATGGTTCTTGCGTCAGCACGATAAGGTGCTTAATCTGCCCTTTAAGTCTGATATTCCTCGTCCTAACCGTGATAATGTAATCGACGGTTACATTAATCGCAACGAGGAAGACGTATGCGCAGATGGTAACTGGCAGAAATACTTTATTGAAAGACCTGAACCGCTTACCGATGAGGATATTAAAGCATATCTTGCTACCATCGACGGTGTTGCGTTAGGCTCTGATGCATTCTTCCCATTTGATGATAATATTGAACGCGCAAAGCGTAGCGGTGTTAAGTATATTGCTGAGCCGGGCGGCTCGATTCGTGATGACGTTGTTATTGAATGCTGCAATAAATATGGTATCGCAATGGCATTTACAGGAATGCGTTTATTCCACCATTAATACTTGAGGTGTATGATGAAAATATTAGTTGTAGGCTCGGGTGGCCGCGAACATGCAATTATTAAAAAGTTAAAAGAAAATAAAACTGTCAGTGAGATTTTTGCTCTTCCAGGTAACGGCGGTATGGCAAAGGATGCAACTTGTGTAGCAATTGATGCTAAGGATATTCCTGCTATATGTGATTTTGCCGTTGCTAATAAGATAGATTATGCAGTTGTAGCACCTGATGACCCGTTGGTACTCGGTTGTGTTGATGCGTTGGAGGAAAAGGGTATCAGTTGCTTTGGTCCACGCGCTAACGCCGCTATAATTGAGGGCAGTAAGGTGTTTTCTAAAAACCTTATGAAAAAGTATGGTATTCCCACCGCGCAGTATGAGGTTTTCGATGACCTTCAAAAAGCACTTACATATCTTGAAACCGCACCGATTCCCACCGTTATCAAAGCGGATGGTTTAGCGCTCGGTAAAGGTGTAATCATTGCGCTGACGCGTGATGAAGCTAAGACTGCTGTTATTGAAATGATGCAGGATAAAAAATTCGGAAAAAGCGGAGATAACGTTGTAATTGAAGAATTTTTAACAGGACCCGAAGTTTCCGTGCTTTCATTTACTGACGGTAAAACCGTTGTTCCTATGATTTCTTCAATGGACCACAAGCGTGCCGGTGATAATGATACGGGACTTAATACGGGTGGTATGGGTACTGTTGCACCCAATCCGTATTACACAGATGATATTGCAAAAGAGTGTATGGAAAAGATTTTTATCCCTACCGTCAATGCAATGAACGCCGAGGGTAGAACTTTCAAGGGTTGCTTGTATTTCGGTTTAATGCTTACACCGAACGGTCCAAAGGTTATTGAATATAATTGCCGTTTCGGCGACCCCGAAACGCAGGTTGTTTTACCTCTTTTGGAAAGTGATTTACTTACCGTTATGCAGGCTACTACCAACGGTACATTAAGTGAAACCGAAGTGCAATTTAGCGATAAAAATGCTTGTTGCGTTATTATGGCTTCAAAGGGATATCCTTCAACCTATGAAAAAGGATTTCCAATGAATATTCCCGAAAGCATTGCAGATAAGGTTTATGTTGCAGGTGCCGCATTAAAGGATGACGTACTTGTGACAAACGGTGGAAGAGTACTTGGTGCAACTGCGGTTGAGGCTACGCTTACCGAGGCAATTGAAACTGCATACGGCTATGTAAGGAATATAAGCTTTGAAAATGCTTATTATAGAAACGATATAGGCGCCAAAGCGCTTCTTGCCAAAACGGAGGTTAAATAATGGTTTACAGAGTTTACGTTGAAAAGAAAAAAGAACTTGCTAACGAAGCAAAGGCTTTACTTTCGGATGCCCGTAACCTATTAGGTATAAACGAGCTTACCGACGTTCGCATTTTGAATCGTTATGATGCAGAAAATATTACAG
>JAXJYT010000248.1:0-9296 GCA_036306845.1 Acutalibacteraceae bacterium
CAAATAGGGTACAGGTTATAAAAAAGGAACAACTGCCTCAAATTGCTGTACTTAGCCTTGAAACACCTAAATGTTGGCACTGGTCACTTTATTTTGATGGAAAGTTTTATGACCCGGAATACGGTATATTAGATGATTTTCCACCGTCGTACAGAAGATATTATTGGGAAATTAAAAATGATGCGTAAGTCTTCTACGCATCATTTTTTATTAAATTCTATTTTTTACAGACTACCAATACAATAATCATCGACTACTTCGCTAATCAAAATATCAATGATTTCACCGTTTTCAATATTGTTACTCATAACGCGTACACGGGAATAATTTGGCGTATAACCTTCACAAACCCCATTTTCGCAGTTTTCAAACAAAACGGGATATCTGTTACCGATTTGGTTTCTTAAAAATTCTTTTTCCGTATCCTTTGTTACATTAATCATAAGCTTGGAACGGCGTTCTTTTTCGGCTTTTGTTACCTGTGATTTTAGTGCTGCTGCAACGGTGCCTTCGCGTCGTGAATACGCGAAAATATGTGCGCGCGCAAACTTAATTTTTTTTGCAAAGTCGAGACTTTCGCCAAATTCTTCTTCTGTTTCACCTGCAAATCCCACCATTATATCTGTGGTAATTGCGGCATCGGGGAAAATGCTTCTTATTCTTTCTACAAGGTCATAATAAAAAACACTATCATAGTGGCGATTCATTCGTTTAAGTGTTCTATCGCAACCCGATTGTAATGATAAATGAAATTGCGGACAGAACTTATCCTGCGCTTTAAAACGTTCAAGCATTTCATTTGTGATGTGGTCGGGCTCAAGTGAGCCTAATCTTACGCGCTTTATTCCATCGACGGAGCATACTGCATCAACAGCATCGCACAAATTATAATCGGCACCATAGCCGTATGCCGAAAGATTAATTCCGACAAGTACAATTTCAACATATCCGTTTTTGCTAAGACGTTGTGCCTCATTTTTTATATCGTCAATCGCCCTTGAACGTACTCTACCGCGAGCAGTGGGTATAATACAATATGAGCAAAATCTGTCGCAACCATCTTCAATTTTCATAAAGGCGCGTGTACGCTCATTAAATTTGGATATAGTAGGGGTGTTATATGTGTCACCATTTATATGTTTGTCAACCGAAAAATATTTTTCTTTTTTATAATTATCAATTGCTTCGACAACCTTGTTTACGTCACGATTCCCGATAACAATATCAACGCCTTCAAGTGATTTTGCACTGTCCGGAAAGGCTTGTACCATACACCCTGTAAGCAATATAACAGCATCGGTATTGTTGCGTCGGACTTTATTTACAAGCTGTCGTGTTTTTCGGTCGCTTTCGGCAGTTACTGTGCACGAATTTATTATTATGGCATCAGCATTTTTACTTTCATCACAAAAGTGACCTTTACTTATCAAGCTTTCACGCATAGCCTGTGTTTCGTACTGATTAACCTTGCAACCAAGTGTATAAAAATGTATATTCATATATAACCTCAAATAATTTATTAAGTACATTATAAAATGTATTCTATTTTTTTGCAATAACATTTGACAAGCAAATTAATATATTTTATAATATTTAGGTTAAATAAAGCATAGGGGACGAGTAAATGTCTGAAAAAAGAATTGAAAATTTAAGAAATGTTGCAATTATTGCCCACGTTGACCACGGTAAAACAACGCTTGTTGACCAATTGCTTCGTCAAAGCGGTACCTTCCGTGATAATGAGTCGGTTGATGAGCGCGTAATGGACTCTAATGACCTTGAGCGTGAGCGTGGCATTACCATATTATCTAAAAACACAAGTGTAATGTATAACGGTGTTAAGATTAATATCGTTGATACTCCGGGACACGCCGATTTTGGTGGTGAGGTTGAGCGTATTCTTCAAATGGTTGATGGTGTATTATTACTTGTTGATGCATTTGAAGGTTGTATGCCGCAAACAAGATTTGTTTTAAAGAAAGCTTTGGCGCTTGGGAAAAAAGCAGTCGTAGTTATAAACAAAATTGACAGACCAATGGCAAGACCGCACGAAGTTGTTGATGAGGTGCTTGACTTGTTTATCGAGCTTGGCGCCGATGACGACCAAATTGAGTTTCCCGTTGTTTTTGCTTCGGGTCGTGACGGTTATGCATCTTATTCACCCGATATTAAGGGTGAGGATATGAAGCCCTTATTTGAGCAAATAGTAAAGGAAATCGATGCGCCTATTGGTGACTCGGATGCTCCGCTACAAGTATTGTTTACTAATATTGAGTATGATGAATATATTGGCAGAATTGGTGTCGGCCGTGTTATTCGAGGTAGTGTTAAGGTTGGTCAAAGTGTTGCGCTTTGTCATAAAGACGGTACGTCAACTAATGTCAGAATCGGCAAACTGTTTATGTATCAGGGACTTAAACGGATAGAGGTTGAAAGCGCATCTGTTGGTGATATAATTCAGGTTGCGGGTATAAGTAATCTTGAAATTGGTGAAACGGCTTGCAGCCCCGACTGTATTGAGGCATTACCTTTCGTTAAGATTGATGAGCCAACGCTTTCAATGAATTTTATGGTAAATAATTCACCCTTTGCAGGTAAGGACGGAAAATTTGTAACGTCACGAAATCTTCGTGAACGTTTGTTTAAAGAGGTAATGACAAACGTAAGTCTTCGCGTAGAGGAGACAGATAGTGCAGATACATTTAAGGTTTCGGGCAGAGGTGAGTTACATCTTTCAATCCTTATAGAAACAATGCGCCGTCAGGGTTACGAATTTCAGGTTTCACCGCCTGCTGTTATTTATAAACACGATGCCGATGGTACGCTTCTGGAGCCGATGGAGCTTCTTATGATTGAAGTGCCCGAGGAATACGTTGGTTCGGTTATGGAGCGTTTAGGTTCTCGCCACGCCGAAATACGTAATATGGGTACACGCGAAGGCGGTATGTCACACATTGAATTCCTCATTCCGGCACGCGGTTTGCTTGGTTACCGTTCGCAATTCCTTACCGATACCAACGGTAACGGTATTATGAATCACGTTTTCCACGGGTATGAGGCTTATAAAGGTGATATTGAGCAACGTAGTACAGGCTCAATCATTGCATTTGAAACGGGCGATGCAACGGGTTACGGATTATTTAACACACAGTCTCGCGGCAAGTTGTTTATTGGTGCGGGTACCCCAGTGTATGAGGGAATGATTGTTGGTGAAAACCCGAAGAACGAAGATATCGTTTGCAATGTTTGTAAGGGTAAGCATCTCACAAATACAAGAGCGTCGGGTTCTGATGATGCATTAAGACTTACACCGCCTTCAATTATGAGCCTTGAGCAGTCCCTTGAATTCATTAAGGATGATGAGCTTGTTGAGATTACACCTAACAATATACGACTCAGAAAACGAATTCTTAACAAGGAACAAAGAATGAAATACGAATCGAAGAAACGCTAATGAATTATATAATACTTGATATGGAATGGGATAGTGCTTATCATCCTGCTTCCAAGCAATTTATAAATCAGATTTTGCAAATCGGTGCAGTAAAGCTTGATGAACAGTTTAATATCATTGATGTGTTTGACGTAATTATACGTTCATCCTTTTCGAAACGTGTTAGTAAACGCTTCGCCGAGCTTACGGGTATTACCAAGGAAATGATGCTCGGTGGCGTACCGCTTCAGAATGCAGTTATTAAATATAACGAGTGGATCGGTGACGATACTGTCACTATGACATGGAGTAATTCTGATTTATATACAATTCTATCCAATGAAAAGCTTTTGCTTAAAGGGGTAAAATTCAAGCTGCAAAAATATCTTGACCTTCAAAAGTATATTCAGGGTGAAATGCGGATATTAGGTCATGAATGTAATTCTCAAATATCCCTTGGAAATGCGGCTGAAATTTTAGGTGTTACAACCGAAGGCTATGAGCTGCATAATGCTAAGGACGATAGTCTTGTTTGCGCTACATTACTTAAACGTTTTTATAACGCAGAGCGCTTTTTGGGATATGTACGCGATACCACTAATCCCGAATTTTACCGCCGTTTATGCTTTAAGCCTTATTATATTACAAATCTGAATGACAGTGCAGTTGATAAAAAGCAGCTTAAAATGAATTGCCCTATATGTAATTGCGAATTACAAAGAAACTCAAAATGGCGTTATCATAACCGTAATTTTACTGCAAATTTTATCTGCAATAATTGCAACAAAAAGCTTGTAGGAAGAATAAGTTTCAGAAAAACTTATGATGACGTGATTGTTAAAAAATATGTGCGTGAGCCCAAGCCGAAAACTTGCGAGGAACAAACCAATGAAATGCAACCTTTGCCCGAGAAAGTGTAATGCACAAAGAGATGATTACACGAATATAAACGGATTTTGTCAAATGCCCTTACTGCCTAAGGTAGCAAGGGCACAGTTGCATTTTTGGGAAGAGCCTTGTATAAGCGGTGAAAAAGGCTCGGGCACTATTTTTTTTAGTGGATGCTCACTTAAATGCGTTTATTGTCAGAACGGGAAGATTAGTGCCGATAACTTTGGAAAAATAATAACAGTAGAAAGATTAGCGGAAATTTTTCGTGAACTGGAAGAAAAGGGCGCGCACAATATTAATCTTGTAAGTCCGACACACTATATTCATTCGATAATAAAGGCGCTTGAAATATATAAACCATCTATTCCGATAGTTTATAATTCAAGTGGTTACGAAAATGTTGAGTCGTTAAAAATGCTCAGTGGATATATTGATATTTATTTAATTGATTTTAAATATTTCGATAACCAAAAGGCTTTAAGATATTCAAATGCACCGAATTACTGTGATGTTGTCAAAAAAGCATTACTCGAAGCGTACAATCAACAAGATGAATGTCTTTTTGAAAACGGTATAATGCAAAAAGGTCTTATTGTAAGACATCTATTATTACCGCAATCGACAAATGATGCAATTGCCATATTTGATTGGGTTCGTGAAAATTTGGACGGCGCGTATTTTAGCATAATGAGCCAATATGTTCCTATGAATAAGGCGTTATCTATGCCACCGATTAATCGAAAAGTTACCCAAAGAGAGTACGAAAAGGTGCTTGATTATATCTGTAATACTGACTTCAAGAACTGTTTTTACCAGTATCGTAGCAGTGCAATACAAGAATATATACCAAAATTCGACCTTGAAGGTGTTTAGTATTGCGCTCATTATTTTTATGTAATTGATCAGATACAATGTGACTTAGATTATGAGCTTTCATTTAAAAAATACCCGGTGGATTCACAGTATCTCATTAATCTCAGAAATCGTATAAATAAATCGTTGGAGGAATGATTTATGGCTATAAATAAGCTTTTCATTCTTTTAAAACACATCTTGATGTCGGATATACCGATGTGGTATGATGAGGATGTAAGCTTCAGATTTAAAATTACATTTAGATTTATAAAAAAGGTGTCCACAAAGGACACCTTTTTTACATAAGCATTGTAGCGCAATAAGCATATACCGCACTACCAAACGGCATTATTTCCTCGTTGAAACGAACTTTTGGATGATGTAGGGGATAGCTATAACCTTCGCTTATACTGCCCGCAGAAAGTGAAATCATAAGCGATGGGACAAGCTGTGATAGATATGAGAAATCCTCCGACCCACCAATTGCACCGTCTTTTTCTGAATATAAAACGCGATGACATTTAACTTCATTTTTTAAGCCTTTGCCAATTGTTTTTGATAGCATTTCATCATTTTTAAGAGGGGGACAACTACTTAGTGTGGTATAGGTCGAAACACCGCCGAAAACTTTTGCGGTATTTGAACTTATTTCAATAATTCGATTTTTTATTTTATTGTGAATTTCTGTATCGAACGCTCTGAATGTTCCTTTAATAACTGATTTGTCCGCTATAATATTTGATGCGTTTCCGCTTTGAAGCATTCCTATAGTCAATGCGCTTTTGTGGTTGGAAGGCAACTCGCGTGTGTGAATGGTCTGAAGATTAATAACTGTATGAGCGGCAATATTTAACGCGTCAATACCGTTTTCTGGTGCGGCGCCGTGTGCTGATTTTCCGTTTATTTCAATTTTAAAAAATTCTGCCGAAGGTGCACTTGTGCCACCCGAACAAACTATAATATCGCCTGATTTTAAATCTGTACCGCTTAGAACGTGCATCATTATCGCAACTTTTATATTAAACATTTGCAACAAACCGTTTTCTATCATATCGTTGCAGCCTTTTAATATTTCTTCTGCAGGTTGAAACATAAATAAAACTTTTTTGGTTAATTTATTTTCTTTTGCTTTTAATATTTTTGCCGCACCTAAAAGCATAGCAGTGTGCATATCATGGCCACAGGCGTGACAGTTACCGTTATTGGATGCAAAAGAAAGATTACTTTCTTCTTTTATCGGAAGCGCGTCAAAATCTGTCCTTAAAAGTATTGCTTCTTTTCCGTTACCGATATATGCTACTATTCCGCTTTTTCCACATTTATTATACGGTATATTTATTTTTTTTAATTCATTTTCAATTAATTTAACAGTATTAGGCGTATCAAATCCCGTTTCGGCATATTGATGTATTTTTCTTCTTATATTAATGATGTATTCTTTAATGCTTTCGGCATCTGAATATAATTTTTCAAACATATTATTTATCCTTTTGGTATCTATTTTCCTTGACAAAATTATTTTTTGTGTCATAATTATATTATATTGTTTGCAGAAAGGATAATTTTATGATTCCCGCTATTGCTTTATTTGCAGTTACATATGTTTTGATGCTTGTATTTAGTAAGTATCGACCGTATATTGCTTTGGTATCAGGTCTCGTTTTTATAATAAGCGGTATGTTGCCTGTAGGCTCCATTTTAGGTGAGCTTGACTTTAATGTATTACTTATGATTGCAGGTACAATGGGACTTGTAGCCTTATTTATTGAAAGTAAAATGCCTGCTTTGCTTGCCGATCTTGTAATGGAAAAGGTTCCTAATATTATGATGGCGGCAGTTAGTCTATCGTTGTTTTCAGGAGTGATTTCGGCTTTTGTTGATAATGTTGCTACCGTTTTAATGGTTGCTCCCGTCGCACTTGAAATATGTAAAAAATTAAAAACAAATCCCGTGCCTTTTATAATCGGTATTGCGGTATCTTCTAATCTCCAGGGCGCTGCAACACTTGTTGGTGATACAACCGCAATAATGCTTGGTTCTGCACTTGATATGAGCTTTATGGACTTCTTCTGGTACAAGGGCAAACCATCTATTTTCTTTGCTGTTGAGCTTGGCGCCGTACTTTCTGCGGTTATTCTTGCATTTATATTCAGAAAAGAAAAATCTCCTATTTCTAACACCAACGAGCGCACAAAGGTTACCGATTTCGTTCCGACGTTTTTGCTTGTTGGTGCCATATTCTTACTTATATGTGTTTCCTTTGCGCCAAACAGTTGGAATTTACCGTCTGAAATAAACGGTCTTATATGTTGCGCGTTGCTTGTTGTTGGTCTTATTTATAATTTTATCAAAAAGAAACACTATACTGCTATTACGGCTCCACTAAAAGAAATCGACTTTGAAACGCTCGGTCTTCTTGTTGGCTTGTTCTTAATGATTGGCGGTATTAAGCATGAAGGCGTAATTGATGCCGCGGCCGGTATGCTTGCAAATGTCGGTGGCGGAAACTTGTTCTTGTTGTATACGGTAATTGTTTGGGCATCCGTTGCTATTTCTGCTTTTATAGACAACATTCCATACGTTGCAACAATGATACCCGTTATTGGTGGCTTGGCGGCTCAAATGGCACCCGCTTTCGGTGTTGATCCTGTTACTATTGGTATTCCACTTTATTTTGGTTTGCTTTCGGGCGCCACACTTGGCGGTAACTGCACACCTATCGGTGCATCAGCAAATATTACAGGTATCGGAATACTCAGAAGGGCAGGGTATGAAGTAAAAAATTCAGACTTCTTCAAAATTGGTATTCCGTTTACATTTGCTGCGATAGTTCCTGCATATATTTACATTTGGTTATTATACGGTATATAAAAATTAAAAATCCCACCTTAAAGGCGGGATTTTTTGTTAAATAAATTTTACAGCGGTGCCGTACACAATAACTTCTGCTGCACCTTGCATAACTGCAGAGGATGCGTAACGAATGTTAATTACCGCATCTGCGCCTAATTCTTCGGCTTCGGCAACCATTCTTTTTGTAGCAAGCGCACGTGCATCATTCATCATTTCGTTATAAGCTTTTAGCTCTCCGCCGACTAAGGTTTTAAAACTTTGTGCGATATCTTTTCCGATATTTTTTGATTGAATCGTGCTTCCTTTTACAAGTGAAATCGTTTCAAACTCTTTTCCGCTTATAAAATCAGTATTTACTAATATCATCTTCTTCACCTTTCTTTATTTCGATCAGTCTTTCTATGCATACATAAACCATAAGTCCGGAAAATGCAAGTGGAATAATACCAAATACATATTTCCAAGTGCCATTAAGAAGTGTAATTAAAAATCCAAAATATGCGATATAATAGATGATCATAATTACGGTAATGATAATCGGAGCAATCATTTTGCTTTTGTGTTTCTTCAAATATATGGCACCTCCCTTGTTATTCATTATATATTATAAAATAATATTTTCAATATTTTTATTTAAAGTCATCTAAAAAAACTTGAACTGAACGTGTCATTTCACGTGAAAAATCGGAATTATATTTTCTTTTACAAAATGCTTGTATCCACTCTTCAAAGTTTTGGTTGCCCGCTTTTATAGAAAGCATTTGTTTAAGTTCAACATCATCCATATCACGATAAGCATTTTCATGTACGATGTGTTGCATGTCCGAGCGTGGCGGTTTCGTACGTTTTGACTGTTGAACGGTTGGATACCCAAACACAATCATTGCGGCGGGGAATACATAAAGGGGAAGTGAAAGCAGTTTTCGATGAAGCTCTGCGTTTTCCATAATGTCGCCAATATAACAAGAACCAATACCCATACTTTCGGCTGCAACCACTGCATTTTGGGCGGCAATATTTGTGTCACTGACCGCAAGCATTAAATCACCGACTCCAAGTTTTCTGGGGTTGCAGTTGTATTTCAAAAAGGTATTATACCACTTACGGCAATCTGCACAGAATATAAGAACAAGCGGCGCCTTTTCAATAAAGGGCTGATTGTCACAACTTTTTACAAGTTCTGCTTTTAGCTTTGGATCAGTTACTTTAATTATAGTATAAAGTTGTTGGTTGCCTGCCGTAGGTGCATTTACAGCGGCATCAA
>JAXJYT010000249.1:0-20724 GCA_036306845.1 Acutalibacteraceae bacterium
CCCGCGATGCATTCTTCACAAAACGAGCAGGATTCCCGCCACTACGCCATTGCTTCAAAGGTACCTATGTTAGAGCCTGCCGATTCTATGGAGGCATACGCCTTTGCTAAATCCGCATTTGAGCTTTCCGAAAAATTCGATACCCCCGTACTTCTTCGTATGTGCACAAGAATAGCGCACAGTCAGTCGGTGGTGGATTTGGGTGAGGCTGTACCCGCCGTATTAAAGGATTATGAAAAGAATCCCGCCAAATACATTATGATGCCGGGTAACGCCATTAAGCGACATCCGATTGTTGAAGAAAGAACACGCGCCCTTGCCGAGTTTGCCGAGGACTGTATGTACAATACCGTAGAAATGAATTCTGATGAAATCGGTATCATTACCTCGGGTTGTTCTTACCTATATGTAAAAGAGGCTTTGGGGGAGAGTGTAAGCATACTTAAAATCGGTATGCCCCATCCCCTGCCCACTAAGCTAATCCGCGATTTTGCCGCAAAGGTTAAAAAGCTTTACGTTATTGAAGAATTAGACCCCATTATCGAAACACACGTTAAGGCATTAGGCTTAGAGGTTACGGGCAAGGATATGTTCTCGCTTTTAGGTGAGTTTTCACAACAGACAATAGCGAACGCTTTCGGTAAAGAAACACCCAAGAGTATCAGCGCCGATTCGGAAATCCCCGCACGTCCGCCCATGATGTGCGCAGGTTGTCCGCACAGGGGTATCTTCTACACTCTTGCTAAAAACAAGATTACCGTTCACGGCGATATTGGTTGCTATACATTAGGCGCAGTTCCGCCGCTTTGCGCACTTGATTCCACACTTTGTATGGGCGCATCAGTCTCAGGCCTTCACGGCTTTAACTGCGCAAGGGGCAGCGATGCAGAAAAGAAATCGGTTGCCGTTATCGGTGACTCTACCTTTATGCATTCGGGTATGACGGGTCTTGTAAATGTTGCGTATAACGCTACTAATTCGACCGTTATTATTCTTGACAACTCTATAACGGGTATGACCGGTCATCAGCAAAATCCCACAACCGGCTTTAATATTAAGGGTGACCCCGCCGCAAAAGTTGATTTGGAAGCCCTGTGTCACGCGCTTGGTATTAACCGTGTTCGCGTAGTTGACCCGTATGACCTTAAGGCAAGTGAAGCGGCAATTAAGGAAGAATTAGCCGCCGAAGAAGCTTCGGTTATCATTTCACGCAGACCTTGTGTACTGCTTAAATCTGTTAAGCACGAAGCGCCGCTCACAGTAGATACAGATAAATGTAAATCCTGCAAGCGTTGTATGGGACTTGGTTGTCCTGCAATCAGTATGAAGGACGGCAAGGCAAAAATCGACACAACCCTTTGTGTTGGTTGCGGTGTTTGTAAGCAGCTTTGTCCGTTTGATGCCATAAATTAAGGAGGGGCGAATTATGAATACAAAAAGTGTTATGATAGTAGGTGTTGGCGGTCAGGGTAGTCTGCTTGCATCTAAGTTGCTCGGTCGCCTGCTTCTTGATGAAGGTTTTGATGTAAAGGTGAGCGAGGTTCACGGTATGAGCCAACGCGGCGGCTCGGTTGTAACCTACGTAAGATTCGGTGAGCGTGTATATTCCCCTATTATTACCGAGGGTCAAGCCGATATAATTATCGCATTTGAAAAGCTTGAGGCGGCAAGATATGCTAAGTTCCTCAAGGCCGATGGAAAAATTATAGTAAATACTCAGGAAATCGACCCGATGCCCGTTATAATCGGTGCGGCTGAATATCCGCGCGACGTTCTTAACGAACTCACGAATAAGGGACTGTCCGTAGAGGCAATGGACGCCCTGTCACTTGCTGAGCAGGCAGGCTCTGCAAAGGCGGTAAACATTGTACTTATGGGTCGCGCCGCAAAGCAGTTTGATATTCCTTACGAGCGTTGGATTAAAGCTATTGAAAATACGGTAGCACCCAAGTTTATTGAAATGAACAAAAAAGCATTTGATTTAGGATATAATTATTAACTACTTTTTATTTTAAAGAAGGCGAAAAAATGAATCAGCGTTACTATCAGAAAGAAATCGAAACAATGCCGGTTGAGGAAATCAAGAAACTGCAATCGGAAAAATTAGTAAAGCAGGTAAAGCATGTTTATGAAAATGTACCCTACTACCGTGATTTAATGGATAAAAAGGGTGTTACACCCGATGATATTCACGGTATAGAGGATCTTCATAAGTTACCCTTCCTCACCAAATCGGACCTTCGCGATGCATATCCTTACGGACTTCTTGCAAAGCCTTTAAAGGATTGTGTTCGTATTCAGTCTACTTCGGGCACAACGGGTCGACGCGTTGTAGCATTCTATACACAACACGACGTTGATTTGTGGGAGGACTGCTGTGCGCGCGCTATTGTTGCGGCGGGTGGTACAGATGAGGACGTTTGTCAAGTAGCATACGGCTACGGATTATTTACAGGCGGTGCGGGACTACACGGCGGCTCACACAAGGTAGGTTGCCTTACGCTTCCTATGTCGTCGGGCAATACCGAGCGTCAGATTCAGTTTATGAACGATTTGGGCGCTACCATTCTTTGTTGCACCCCCTCATACGCGGCATATATAGGTGAAACCCTTGCAGAGCAAGGCTACAGTCCTGATGATATTCCCTTGAAGGCGGGTATTTTCGGTGCAGAGCCCTGGACCGAAGAAATGCGTCAGGGTATACAGAATACCCTTGGCATTAAGGCTTATGATATTTACGGTCTTACCGAAACCTCGGGACCGGGAGTTGCGTTTGAATGCTCCGAGCAATCGGGTATGCATATTAACGAGGACCACTTCCTTGCCGAAATAATCGACCCCGACACAGGCGAGGTTTTACCCGAAGGCAGTAAGGGTGAGCTTGTGTTTACCGCCCTTGATAAAGAGGAGTTTCCCCTACTCCGTTACCGCACACGTGATATTTGCGTGCTTTCGCGCAAGCCATGCTCTTGCGGCAGAACACATATCAAGATGGCAAAGCCGATGGGTAGAAGCGATGATATGCTTATTATCCGCGGTGTTAACGTGTTCCCGAGTCAGATTGAAACCGTTCTGCTTAACGAGGGTTATCAACCCAACTATCAGATTATCGTTGACCGCAAGGGCAACACCGACACCTTTGACGTTAACGTTGAATTGAATCCCGACCAATTTACCGATACCGTAAGCGGTGTTACGGCGCAGGAAAAGGCACTTGCCAATGCTATGAAAACAATGCTTGGTATTAACCCGTCAGTTCACCTTGTGGCACCAAAGAGCATTGTGAGAAGTGAAGGCAAGGCGGTACGCGTGATTGACAAGCGTAAGCTTCACGATTAGGAAGGAGAACCGTTATGGCTTTAAAGCAACTTAATATATTTGTTGAAAACAAGCAGGGCTCGTTGGTTGATATCACCAACACACTTGCCCGCAACGAAATAAATATCCGCGCATTATCCATCGCTGATACCGAAGAATTCGGCATTTTAAGACTTATTGTAAACGATACCGAAACCGCCGCAAAAATGCTTACCGATGAAGGTTATCTTATCAAGATAACCGAGGTTATAGGCGTTAAAATCGGTGATGCTCCCGGTAAGCTATCAAGTGCATTAGAGGTGCTTGATAATGCTAAAATCAATATGGAATATCTTTACGCATTTATGTCACGCACCGAAAAGCACGCTTACGTAGTGCTTCGTGTTGCCGATAACGATGCCGCCGAATCGGCTTTAGAGACAGCAGGCTTCCATATGATAACCGATGCCGACGTAAACAAGCTTTAATTAAAAAGCATACCAAAACGGAATAGGTTCGGTAAAAACGAACGATAAAAAGCCAAACACCCTTATGGTAGAAAGAACTACCATAAGGGTGTTTTTTTGTTTTTTATTTTTCATTAAAAAAACAATAAATCTGCGCCGTAGGTTACAAAGGTGACAATTGCCGCCGCGCCTACAACGCCAAGTACTATAGCGGGGAAGGCTTTTTTTAACCTCATATTAAGCATTGCCGCAACCAAAGCCCCTGTCCACGCTCCCGTACCCGGAAGCGGTATCGCAACAAGGATAAACAAACCCCAAAAGGCATATTTCTGAACAACATCAGATTTGCTCTCGGCACGGGCTTCAAGCTTTGATACAAGCAAATCAAGCTTTTTGCTTATCCTACGCATCCATTCAAATATTTTCCTTATGAAAATAATAATAAACGGAACGGGAATAAGATTGCCTATAATAGAAACTATTATTGCAATGGGATACTGAAGACCGTTAGCCACCGCTATCGGCAAGGCACCGCGCAACTCTATTACGGGCACCATTGATATTATTAAGGTCATTACTATTTTGCCAATAAAGCTATTCCAAAGTACACTCACAATAATATCTCCTATACGTAGACCGTTTCATTTACGGTATCAAAAATTTCGCGCAGATATTCCATAGTATCAACGCCCTGCAGATGCGGTTGTAAAAACATAAAATAACAAAGCACACCGATTATAGCAAGCAATATTACTGCAAGAATTATTATCGGTATATTAAGATTTTTGCGTTTAACACTCTTTTTATAAGAAACATATTCCGCATCGGATAAGAAGCTATCGTTTTCCTCGGTAGGTGTATAGCTTGCGGCATACTTATCGGTATGACTGTGCTTTACACGCTCGGGCTTAATGTACATAGTATCATAAGCCTCGCTCATTTTATCGGATAACTCCTGCATCTGCTTTTGCTCTGCTTCATCAAAAACAAAAGGAATTTCACGCTCACCTGCGGCATCTGCTTCCGCGATATATTCCAGCGTTGGCACATAATCCTGATTTGTTTCCTCTATAGCAGGTTCCGTTTCTTCCTCGCAAGATTCTTCTGCATTTTCTGTTTGAAGCTCATCCTCTGCTTCTTTTGTTTCATCATCCTCTACCGTTTCGGTTTCTTGCTCGGCATCAACTTCTTCGGTTACCGCTATTTCATCTGCCTCAGTCAGTTCTTCGGTTTCCAAAGCTTCGGAATCATCGCCTTCCTCTTCATTAGTATAATCTAATATCTCTACGGTAGCGGGAACAAAGGCTTGTGCAACAGTTTCCGCTTCCTCGTAAATCTCTTTTGCTTCGGGCGTGTCACTTTCGGCAGACTCCTCGGTCGCCTGAGGTTCTTCCTCTATAATTTCCTCTTTTTGTTCAGTTGTTTCTTGCGGTACCGTTTTTTCCTTTACAGGAAGCATACTCATTTCCTCGATATAAGGATGAATCAGCGTTTGCATAAGTGATTTACGAAGCGCCTTGTTTTCGGTAAGCAAAATAATGGTTTGCGGACCGCTTTCTATAATACAACCGCCGAAATGTCCGTCTGCCGTCACAAGCGGTGTAGCGCCCTTAATAATTTGTATCGTATCATTACCGTTGATGCCGTAAGCGGCATTATCCACGGCTACAGTGCTACTTCCGATTGCGGTTGCAACGGTTGATATAAGGCCCTCCGTCGAAAAGAGCGGACCGCAGGCAATAATTATTCGACTGCGTGATACCGCGCGTGAAAGCGCCGATACCAGACTTTTTCTGTCGGCGGTTTTATCGGAAAGCAGACGCATTCTGCAACAACCGCACAAGTTAAATTCCATCTCAAAATCAGAATTCGTAAGGTGGTAAATAATATCAACTTTCAGGTTCTGAAGCATTTTGTTCTTCCTTTCGGTCATTATCGGTTTTTTTCGTAGGCTCTATACCACGCGCTTTGTACCATTTTTCAGGATATCTCACATCACCGTTTGCTACAGCATCGGTGGTGTTAATCGAATTAGTATCCATATTTGGAATACACCTTGCCAAAACTGCAAGTCTTGCGCCTTCAAAATCATCGGTGGGTGATACGAGAGTTATAAATTTATCACCGTAGTAGGCGTTCATTCCCGTATTTATAAGGCTCCTGCTTTGCACACCTTTATACCAGTCGTAAAATTCTACACTATCGGCAAAATGACTTTTGGTAACGTCAAAATCCTTTTCACCGGCGCTGTCAAGCACCATTACAGCGCATATAGCATAGGTATCCCTTGCATATTCGTTATAAAAGTAAAAGCCGGCATTCTTTTTATAGTAGTTCACATTACGGTATTTTTTAAGTGTACCGAACATCTGACCGTCACTCATATTGTTGCCGTAAATAACAAGGTTTTTATCGGCATCTTTAGGCGATAGCTTATCACCCGAGGATAGAAAAACCGCACCGTAGCGGCTTTTTTCACCGATATAGTTATGATTTATATAAAACCTATCATCACTTCCCTGCAAAACGGGAAGATTTATCCTGGAATTAGGCACGTAAAGCCATCCCACCGAATCGGGATTTACAGCCTTTAATTCCTTTACAACATCCTTAGTAGAGCCGTTTGAGCTTCTTTCGAATATTTGTGTAAACGAAGACAAAAGCTCTGCATTTTTACTGCCTTTAGACAGAAAGTTACCTATTAGTACGGAAGACAGTACCAAGCATACCGCCGTAACTACTGCGACAAGCTTTAATATTTTAACGGCAATACCGTTATCCTCGTCACCCACAAGGGCGGAAACAGTAACGGCGCTATCGAAAAATTTTCTTTCGTGTGTTCCTGACATTTGTTAAACCCACTCTAAATTTTATTCAATAAAGGAATATTCTATTCCCGCGATTGCGCGCTCTATGAGCGGCTCGATATCAAGACCGCTCTCGGCCTCGGCGCACTGACCTTTTTTAGGACGTGTGTGCGGATGCTTTGGTGTAAACACCGTGCAACAGTCCTCATACGGTAAAATGGATGTTTCAAAAGCATCTATTTTCTTGGAAATCGTAATAATTTCCTCTTTATCCATACCGATAAGAGGGCGAAGCACAGGAATGCTTGTAACCTCATCGGTAGCGGCAATAGCGGGTAGCGTTTGTGATGCTACCTGACCCAGACTCTCACCCGTTATAAGCGCCAGACACTCCTCGGTATCGGCTACACGGTTTGCAATGCGCATCATAAGGCGGCGCATAATAAGTGTAAAGTAATCCTCGGGACAGTGCTTGCCGATTTCTTCTTGAATTTCTGTAAAGGGAACAACTGCTAACTTGATTGTACCACTGTATCGCGCTACCTTTGCAAGCAAATCGCGTACCTTTTGCTCGGCGCGTGGACTTGTATAAGGCGGACTTGCAAAGTGAATGGCGTTAAGCACAAGACCGCGCTTTGCCATTGTCCATGCGGCAACAGGACTGTCAATACCGCCTGAAATCAGTACCATTGCTCTGCCCGCAGTACCAATCGGCAATCCGCCTGCGCCCTTAATCTGACCCGCTCTTATATATGCGGCAAAGTCACGGATTTCAACCGTCACAACCTCCTGCGGATTATGAACGTCAACGTGAAGGTGCGGAAAGGCGCGTAAAAGCGCGGCTCCAACCTCACGGCAGATTTCGGGCGAACCCAACGGGAAAGCCTTGTCCGAACGCTTTGCTTCAACCTTAAAGGTTTTAATTTCACGCATTCGCTCGGCAAGATATATTGGAGCCTTATTCAATATATCTTCCATATCCTTTTTGCATACTGCGGCGCGGCTAAAGGCAGCAACACCGAATATTAACTTCATCCGCTCGAGCGCTTCTTCAAAATCAAAATCATCGTCCTGCGGCTCAATGTAAATAGCTGACTGTGCCTTGGTTATTTTAATATTACCAAGCGGTTTTAAGCGACGGCGTATGCTTGCCACCATCTTATCCTCAAAATTTCGGCGGTTAAGACCCTTTAGCGATAACTCGCCATCCTTTATAAGTATAATTTCCTTCATTAATTCGACCTTCTAATCTTTGTTGCGGCTTCCAATAAAGCATCGCGAAGCCTTATAATATCATCGGCGGTGTTATACCGCGAAAAGCTGATACGAAGCGCGCTATCGACAAGTCGAGCATCAAGCCCCATCTCACGAAGCACGTAGCTTCCGTTGCCCTTTGCGCAAGCACTGCCGGAGGACACGTAAATTCCCCGCGACTCAAGAAAATGAAGCAAGGTTTCAGAGCGGTAGCCCGAAAGCGATACATTCAGTATATACGGTAGTCCGTTTTCGGTAGAATTCACCGTCACAAGTCCCGTTTGGAGTAATACGTCACGACATTCTTGCCAAAGCGCTTTTACCTGATTTAAGTTTTCGTTTACGTTGCCAAGCTCAGCTACTGCACCGCCAAAGCCACATATAAGAGGTACCGATTCGGTGCCCGAACGCATACCTTTTTCCTGACCACCGCCTAAAACAAGCGGTTTTATGGTAGTTCCCTTCTTTATATAAAGAGCGCCTATTCCCTTGGCACCGTGGATTTTATGCGCGCTTACCGTCAGTAAATCAACGCCTAATTTAGCATCTATGGGCATTTTACCGAACGCTTGTACTGCATCACAATGAATAAGCGCAGGTGCGCCGCATTGCTTTACCGCCGAACGCGCCGCCGCTACGGGCATTATGGCGCCCGTTTCGTTGTTAACAAGCATAATGCTTACAAGCACGGTTTTCTCATTTACGGCATCAAAAATCTGCTCTTCGGTTATACTTCCCGTTTTATCGGGCTTTAGATAAACTACCTCAAACCCCTCATCCTCTAAAGCGCGCATCGGCTCTAAAACCGAGGGATGTTCAACCGCGGTGGTAACGATGCGGTTGCCGCGCTTCTTACGGGCGCGCGCCGCGCCTAATATCGCGGTGTTATTCCCTTCAGTCCCGCTACCCGTAAAGTATATTTCATCAGGCAAAGCGCGTAAAAGCTTTGCTATCCCCTCACGCGCAGAGCGTATCCTTTTTTCAGCATCAAAGCCCAAAAGATGCAGACTTGAGGGGTTGCCCCAATCGGTCGTTAACGCCTCATTTATTTGTGAAATACATCTATCGCAGGGTTTGGTTGTAGAACTGTTATCAAGATAAACTGTTTTTTCCAAAAACGACACACTTTCCACTATATATAATTGATATACATAATCATTATACTATATATTCCGCAACTATACAATAGTAAAATGGTAATAAAAAGTATAAAAATTTTGTGTTTTTATCTTGAAAAGAAGTGCTGATATTATTATAATATATATTAGTACTATTTTTGGGGGACATTTAATATGCTTAAAAAAATCATTGCAATTACACTTTGCCTCGCATTTGTGTGCTTTGTAGGCTGCAAAAAGACCGACAACACTTCGTCAACCGTAGAATCGGTGCCGGAGGTTATCGTGGAAGAGGAAAAGTTCGCTATAAATCCGCTTACGGGTGTTGAAAACCTTGACCCTGCGGCGCTCAACAATCGCCCCGTTGCAGTTATGGTTAACAACGTAAAGGTTGCGCAAGCCGTTCAGACGGGTCCTGCTTATGCCGATATCGTTTACGAGACCGAGGTTGAGGGCGGCATCACACGCCTTATGGCAGTTTTCAAGGACGTAACAAAGGTACAGCAAATCGGCTCTATCCGCTCGGCACGTTATCCATACGTTGATTTGGCAATGGGTCACAACGCTGTTTACATTCATAGCGGCTCCGACCCGACATACTGCGCTCCGCATCTTAAGGACCTTGACCACGTTAGCGTTGACAACGGTATTTGCGGCGCCAAGCGTGTACCTAACGGTCTATCACGCGAGCATACCGTTTATGCATACGGAAATACCCTTTGGGAAGGTATAAAGGGTGCATTTAAGAACACAACGGTTACCGATAATACCCCCTTTGCAACCTTTACTGCCGAGGGTGAGTCACTTTCACTTACGGGCGGCGCGGCAACAAGCATTGACGTTCCGTTCCCCGCATCTAAAACGGGCTTTACATATAGTGAGAACACAGGTCTTTATACCCGTATTTCAAACGGTAAGGTTGTAAATGATTATATCACAAGCGCTACTACCGAGGTTAAGAACGTATTCGTTCTTCTTACCTCTATCACCGATTATCCCGACGGCAAGCATCGCAGAGTTGACCTTACTTCAGGTGACGGATATTATGCCACAAACGGCACGTATACATTTATTAAGTGGAACAAGGGCAAGGACAGTGATTCCTTTAAGTTTACCGATAGCGATGGTAATCCCCTTAAGGTAAGCGCAGGCAATTCATGGGTTTGCATCGCAAACAAGTTCACCTGCAATCCTACATTCCAATAATTTAAAAAAATCCCGCAATTATGCGGGATTTATTGTGAGGTAATAGAATGATTGAAAACAGTATCAGAAAGCTTGTATGCTACGGACTTGAAAAAAAGCTTTTTACAAAGCGTGATGAAATCTACGTGACCAACTGCATAATGGATGCTTTAGAACTTGACAGCTTTGAATGTGACACGGTATATGATGACGTAAATCTTGAGGAAACGCTAAATGAAATCCTTGATTATGCTACCGAAAAGGGTATTATTGAGGATGGCATTACTGCGCGTGACCTTTTTGACACCAAGCTTATGGGACTTATGATGCCACGTCCGTCTGAGGTAACCGATAAATTTTATGCGGAATATGAAAAATCACCGCTTGATGCTACAAACTATTTTTACAAGCTAAGCTGCGACAGTGATTACATACGCCGCTACCGCATTGCGCGTGATATGAAATGGGTGGCACCCACCGAATACGGTGACCTTGATATTACCGTTAATCTTTCCAAACCTGAAAAGGACCCCAAGGCTATTGCGGCGGCAAAAAATGCACCGCAGGCGGGTTATCCTAAGTGTATGCTTTGCCGTGAGTGTGAGGGGTACGCAGGTCGCATAAACTTCCCCGCTCGACAAAATCACCGCATTATTCCGATTACAATCAACGGCAGCGACTGGTGCTTCCAATATTCACCGTACGTATATTATAATGAGCATTGTATCGTTTTTAATGCCGAACACACACCGATGGCAATAAACCGCGCAACCTTTAAAAAACTGCTTGACTTTGTAAAACAGTTCCCCCACTATTTCGTTGGCTCCAATGCCGACCTGCCTATAGTCGGAGGCTCCATTTTAAGCCACGACCACTTCCAAGGCGGTCATTACACCTTTGCTATGGCAAAGGCGCCCATTGAAAAGGAGCTTAATTTCGATGGTTTCAGTGACGTCAAGGCGGGTATCGTTAAATGGCCAATGTCGGTTATCAGACTTTCCTGTAAGGATACTGAGCGTCTTATTGAGCTTGCCGACAAAGTTCTTGCCGCTTGGCGCAGTTATACCGATGAGAGCGCATTTATATATGCCGTTACCGACGGTGAACCGCACAACACTATAACACCTATCGCACGTATGCGTGACGGCGCTTATGAATTGGATTTGGTGCTTAGAAACAACATTTCCACAGATGAGCATCCGCTTGGCGTTTTCCATCCTCACGCCGAACTTCACCACATCAAGAAGGAAAATATCGGTCTTATTGAGGTTATGGGTCTTGCCGTATTACCCGCAAGACTTAAGGGTGAATTAGCCGACCTTTCGGTTGCTATATTAAACGGTGAGGATATAAGAAAAAGCGAAACACTTTGCATCCACGCCGATTGGGTTGATGAAATCCGCGCTAAATATGATGAGATAAATGCCGAAAATATAGACAACATATTAAAGCACGAGGTTGGTCTTGTATTTGCCAAGGTGCTTGAGCACGCGGGCGTATTCAAGCGCAATCCCGAAGGCCTTGCCGCCTTTATTAAGTTTACCGAGGTTGTATAATGTTTATAAACGTTTTTACACAAGTTGCGATTCTACTTATACTGATGAGTGTGGGATTTATTCTTACCAAGGCGAAAATGCTTAATAAAAATGCCGTTGGTTGCATAACCGATCTGGTACTGTATGCAGTAACGCCCTGCGTTATCGTACATTCCTTTATGCGTGAATTCAATAGTGAAACGCTTAAAAATCTTCTGCTCAGCTTTGTCCTTGCAATCGTAACACATTTAATTTTTATAATATTGAGTCGCTTTGTGTTGCATCTTAAGGACAGTGACAAGTGCCGTGTTCTACGCTTTGCCACTATTTTTTCAAACTGTGGTTTTATGTCGTTGCCACTTCAGCAAGCATTGCTTGGTGCCGATGGCGTACTGTTTTGCGCCACGTATATTGCTACCTTTAATATAATTATATGGAGCTATGGCACAATGCTTATAAGCGGTGACAAAAAGTTCATCACCCCTAAAAAGCTTCTTTTAAATCCCGGTCTTATAGCTGTGGCGATAGGTCTTGTGCTATTTATAACACAACTGCCGTTGCCAAAAATTATAGAGCAACCTATAAGCTATCTTGCGGCACTTAACACACCGCTTCCGATGATTATTATCGGATTTCATTTAGCGAACAGTGACTTCGTAAAAATCATTCGTGATAAGGCGGCGCTTTACGCCATATTCTTAAGATTAGTTGCTTTCCCGCTCGTTATTCTTGCTATGCTTTGGGCGCTTGGGGTTAACAGCGTAATCGCAACCTCTATCACAATTTCCGCCTGCGCACCCGTCGGTGCGATGACCACGATGTTTACTGCAAAATTTAAACCGCACCCACAGCTTGTAGAGCTGTCTGCGGGTGCGGTATCACTCAGTACAGTATTATCACTGCTTACTATGCCAACTATAATCGCTTTGGCACAAGTCATTATAAAGTAAATTTTAATAAATAAACTTACCTTCAGCCACCTTGCGGAGATGCTCACCGTAAGGTGACTTTCCATATTTAGAGGCCGATTCAAGCAATTTTTCCTTGGTTATCCAACCGTTTCTGAAGGCGATTTCTTCAACTGCGGAAATCTTTATGCCCTGACGGTTTTCAATAACCTTTACAAATTCGGTGGCATCTGCCAACGCATCCATTGTACCCGTATCAAGCCATGCATAGCCACGGCCCAAGGTTACAACGTTAAGTGTGCCATCCTCAAGATACATACGATTAAGGTCGGTAATCTCAAGCTCACCACGGGCAGAGGGTTTAACCTTTTTAGCAAGCTCTACAACACGGTTATCATAGAAATAAAGACCTGTTACACAGTAATTAGACTTGGGGTTCTGCGGCTTTTCTTCAATAGAAATAGCCTTGCCGTTTTCATCAAATTCAACGATACCGAAGCGCTCGGGGTCCTCAACATAGTAGCCGAAAACGGTTGCACCGTTCTGTCTTTCCGCAGCTTCGCGAAGATGCTTCTTAAGTCCGCTACCGTAGAAGATATTATCACCAAGCACCATAGCACAGCTATCGCCTGCAATAAACTCCTCACCGATAAGGAATGCCTGAGCAAGACCGTCGGGCGAGGGTTGAACCGCATAGGAAAGGTTAATACCGTAATCCGAACCATCGCCTAAAAGACGCTCGAAATTAGGCAAATCAGTAGGTGTAGATATGATTAGAATGTCACGGATACCTGCAAGCATAAGTGTTGAAAGCGGATAGTAAATCATCGGCTTATCGTAAATCGGTAAAAGCTGCTTGGATGTTACCATTGTAAGCGGATAAAGGCGTGTTCCGCTACCGCCTGCTAAAATAATACCCTTCATAATTAAATCTCCTTTATTTCTATTTCGTTTATCACAACGTCGTTTACGGGTTTATCGGCGCCCGCCACCTCTACATTAGCGATGGCATCAACCGTATCCATACCGTTTACTACCTGACCGAATACCGTGTGTCTGAAATCAAGCCACGGTGTTCCGCCCATCGAAGCGTAGGCTTCGGTAATTTCGGTGGGAAAACCACGGTCGGCAAGGTCACGCATCTGGTCGAGCATAGCCGCAGGCACTTCACTTGCCTGAACGATAAAGAATTGACTTCCGTTAGTGTTGGGACCGGCATTCGCCATACAAAGCGCACCGCGAAGATTGTGAAGTTCCGGTGTAAACTCATCCTCAAAGCTATGACCCCATATAGACTCGCCGCCCATACCGGTAGCAGTCGGGTCACCGCCCTGAATCATAAAATCCTTTATAACACGGTGAAAAACAATACCGTTATAGTATCCGTTTTTAGCGTGGGTTGTGAAATTTTCAACAGTTTTGGGTGCAAGAGTTGGAAAAAGCTTAATCTCAATATCACCCATATTAGTATGCATCAATGCAACAATATCGCCGCTTTTTACAGCCTCTAATTGCAAACAAGACATAGTAATCCTCCTTTTTATAGCTTGTTTATTCTATTTTATCAAGTTTTTGGTAATTTATCAACCATTATTTTCGTGAAAATAGTCATAAACACTTTGTGCCGCCGCTTTTCCTACGCCCTTGACCGCGGCAAGTGTCTGAACGTCGGCGCATTTTATGGCGCTTAGTGTTTTAAAATGCTTGAACAATGCGGTAGCGCGCGTCTTGCCCACGCCCTCTATTTTCATAAGCTCGGAGCTTAACATATTTGCCGTTCTGCGCTTTTTGTGGTAGGATATAGCATAGCGGTGCACTTCATCCTGAATTGCGGTAACAAGATTAAACGCGCTCTTGTTCGATTTAATGGATATATCACCGCCAAAGGATGCTATCGCGCGTGTTCGGTGCTTACTGTCCTTAACCATACCGAAAAGCGGAACGTTTACATTATATTTTTTGAGAATAGGCTCAACCGCCGACATCTGTCCCGCCGCACCGTCAAGCAAAATAAGGTCGGGCAGTGTACTAAAGGCATCGTCGGTGCCATTTTTGTATTCGGCAAAGCGGCGGTCAAGCACCTCCGCCATGGAGCGATAGTCATCCTGACCCGTAAAGCCTTTAATTTTGAATTTACGGTAGTGCGCCTTATACGGTCTTCCATCACGAAATACAACCATTCCAGCAACGTTTTCACTGCCGGCAGTATTTGAGATATCATACGACTCTATAATACGCGGCGGCGCAGAAAGAGCCAAAAGCTGCGCCAGTTCATTTAGCGCCGACATTTCCCTGCCGCTTCTGTCCTGATGCGCGCCGAGATTTTCGGCGGCATTATTTCGGCACATATCAAGAAGCGCCTTTTGTTCACCGCGGATGGGTACAATAAAGGTAACTCCCCTACCCGAAATATCCGATAACCACTCGGTCAGTACGCCACTGTCCTCGGGTAGCTCATCAATTAAAATCCTTGACGGTATATCAGTTTTATCGGAATAGTATCCCGATAAAAATTCGGCATACATAGCGTTTTTCTGACTGAAGCCCTCAAGGAAGAAGTGCTTTTTATCGGTAAGTCGACTGTTTCTGAACATAAGCACGCTTACACAAAAGCTCTCTCCCACCTGAACGGCGGCAAATACATCTTGGGTACGGTAGGTACACATAACAACCTTTTGTCTGTCCCCAAGCTTTTCTATGGCAGCTATTCGGTCACGTAGTCGCGCGGCATATTCAAAATCGAGCCGCTCGGCCGCCGATTCCATCTGCGATTTAAGCTTTTCTATCATTTCACGCGTTCCGCCGTGCTTTATAAAATCAACGGCAGAATTAAGGGTAGCAAGATATTCATCAATATCGGTTTTGTTGCGGCATGGTGCGTCGCATCTGCCTATATGATAGTTAAGACACGGTTTGGTAGGTTTATCGAAGCTACGGTTACAATCTGGCAATTTAAAAATTCTTCGCACCTCATCAACCGTTTCCTTTACAACGTACGCAGAATAATACGGCCCTATATACTCGGCTTTCTTATCATCAGTTTGCATAGAGGTTGTAAGCTTTTTCCATTTTTCACCCGTTATTTTAATATAATGGTAGCCTTTATCGTCTTTAAGTAGTATATTATATTTAGGTTGGTTTTGCTTGATAAGTGAATTTTCAAGTATAAGCGCTTCAAATTCACTATCGCAAAGTATATATTCGAAATCGTGAACGTTAGATACCATTCTCCGCACCTTTTCGGTGTGTTGATTACCTGCACCGAAATACTGCGTAACACGGTTTTTGAGTGCCTTTGCCTTACCTATATATATAATTTCACCGTGGGCATTTTTCATAATGTAAACACCCGCGCTTTGAGGAAGGCGGTTTGCCTTCGCCTTTAATTCCTTGATTTTATCCACGTTATCACCTTCTTTAAGCCAAAATATTTAAAGGGAGAAATAAAATATGAGAAAGTTAATTATTATTTTATCCGTCTTAACGATATTAAGTCTTGTCGGTTGCACATCGCAGGAAAGCAGTAGTCAAATTGCGCCCGTAGCGGTAGTAAAGCAACCGCAGGACGACACCGTAAACGGCTACCGCGTAAGTAAACCGCAAAGCAGTAGCGGTAACGAAACGAAGGGTTCTATATACCTTGCCAACAAAAACAGTAAGACCTTTCACTACAGTACGTGTAGCTACGCTAAACGGATAAAGGAAGAAAACCTTTATAAAACGATCGACCGTGATGAACTTTTACTTGAAGACTACAAGCCTTGTTCTAATTGTAATCCATAACGCCGATAAAAGCAATAAAAAAACTGCACCGATAGCCCTTCTGGACTATCGGTGCAATATTATTCTTTGCAAAAAATAATATTCAATTACGCATTAGCGTTAAGCTTTGTTACAAGAGCAGATTTCTTTCTTGCTGCATTATTCTTGTGAATAATACCCTTTACGGCAGCCTGGTCTATCTTTGCAACAGCAACCTTTACGGCTTCAGCAGCCTCAGGAGCCTTAGCGTCAATAGCGGCATCGGCCTTCTTTATAGAAGTTCTTAAAGCAGAACGAAAAGCCTTATTGCGCTCATAGTTAGCCTTGCTTACGGCTACACGCTTCTTTGCAGACTTAATATTCGGCATAGTGGCACCTCCTCATATTTACTCACAGTAATAGATATATTACCACAAACAAATCCAAAATGCAAGTAATTTTTTTAATTTTCTTTAAACTTTATTGTTCTGTATAATCCAATCACCATAATTACGGCCATAGCGGCGAACGCAACTATACCAATTACTATAGCGGCGAGGGTTCGGTCAACTTTTTCATCTGTTGTATTTTCACCGTAAAGGCCAAGACTTGAAAAAATTTCTTCTACCGCGTCGCTTGTGCCTTCGCCTTCATTATAGCAGGATAAATAATAGGTTTTTCCGCCGCAAACAGTTATGTACTGCGTGACTGTATATGGACCAGAGTCACCGTTTAATACTTCACTAATTACGGCATATTCCCTACCGCCACTTTTAACAAGCGTTGCATTATCCCCTAATGACCTTAAAAAGCTTTGCTTGTTTTCATCGTTAATATAGGAAAAATCTACCGCCTTCACCGAGAAATTATCGGCATATTCCGATAGTCTTATCCTGACCGAGTTGTCGGGCGATACGGCAAAATACAGTAATCCGCCCTTGTTGAATTCGTTTAATAGCTCGGCTTCACCGACACCGACAATATCGGCAATTTCATCAACGTTATCGCCGCGATACGCGTACAGATAATCCTCAAAGACGTTGATATCAAAAGTTTTCCCTGCCGCCGCAGTATTTACAGTTACTATAAAAAGCAAAACTGCTATTATAGCCAATATTCTGATTTTCAAAATATCAATCCTTTATACCGTTCTGCCGCTTTGCCGCAGTAACGGTGTTTTTCATAAGCATTGCGATTGTCATAGGTCCTACGCCGCCCGGCACGGGTGTTATATATGAGCATTTGGGCGCTACGGCATCAAAATCCACGTCACCGCAAAGCTTACCGTCATCGCGGTTCATCCCGACGTCGATTACGACGGCTCCCTGCTTTACCATATCGGCGGTTACAAATTTAGCCTTACCCACCGCCGCAACAAGAATATCTGCGTGGCTCGTTATATCCGCAAGATTCTGTGTTCTTGAGTGACAAACCGTAACAGTACCGTTTTTATGTAACAGCAGCATTGCCATCGGCTTACCTACAATATTAGAACGACCAATCACAACACAGTTTTTACCCGACGGATCAATGTCATAGTATTTAAGCATTTCCATAACACCCGCGGGGGTACAGGGAACAAAATCATAGTCGCCTATCATAATTTTACCGACGTTTACCGCGTGGAAGGCATCAACATCCTTTTCGGGATTTATAGCGGCAATAACCGCCTTTTCATCCATATGGCGCGGTAGCGGTAGCTGACAAAGTATACCGTTTATATTTTTTTCGCTATTAAGCGTATGAATAAGCTCTAAAAGCTCATCCTGTGTAGCGTTTTCGGGCAACAAATATTCAAATGAACGAATACCTAACTGTTCGCAAGCCTTTTTCTTATTGGAAACGTATATTTTAGAGGCGGGATTTTCACCCACAAGTATTACCGCAAGACCTACCGATATTCCATTATCGGCAAGCTCTGCAACCTGATGTGCCGCCGTTTCCTTTACAGACGCCGACACTAATTTTCCATCAATTAGCTTATACATTCTCCGTTTCCTCAACTTCTACAGTTTCTATCGTTTCTTCCTTATCATCGGCAGCTTCATCATCTGCTTCATCCGAAGCCTCAAACATTGAGCCATATTCACTGTCGTGCGCAGTTTCACGTGTTTTAGAGCGGAAATAAACGATAAGCGCCGCCGAAGTAAGACAAAGCACAAAGGACAGTAATGACGATACCCTGATTTTTCCAAGCATAAGGCTATCGGTACGTAAAAGCTCTATAAACGCGCGACCTGCACCGTACCACACACCGTAAAACAATGCAACCTCACCGCTGAAACGGCGTTTCTTACTTATATGATGCAATACGAAGAAGCCTGCTATACACCAGATTGATTCATATAGGAAGCAGGGGTGAACAAGGCCCTCTCCACCCATTTCGATAATGGTTTTGTTGCTTTGCATACCCCACCAGCTACTGCCGGTAAAGGCGCCGTATGCTTCTTGATTAACAAAGTTGCCCCAACGCCCGATACCCTGACCGATAAGGAAACCAAGTGCCGCCAAATCCACCATATCAAAAAACCTGACCTTGCGAAGCTTACACATAAGAAGTCCGCAAAGCGCGGCACCGATTACACCGCCGTAAATAGCAATTCCCGCAAAGCCCGATGAATCCCCGAAGCCGAAGAAATCACCGATGCTTTCAAGCTTTTCACCATCAAAAATAACGTAATATGCGCGTGCGCACAAAATAGCAACGGGGGTTGTTACCAATATAACGTCAAGCATCGGGTCAAGCGCAATACCGAAACGCTTTGCATTTTTAAAGCCGTATATAAGCGCCAATAAAAATCCTGTTGCGATTATTATACCGTACCAATAAATATCCCATCCGTTTTTGCCTATAGGCAGTGTAAACGCAATTGGATTAAGGGTAAGATTAATACCGAATATGGTTACATTGTAGCTCATACATCATTCTCCTTTTGGAAGTATCACCGATAAAACGGCATTTTGGTCATCAAATACGTCAAGACGGCGAAGCACGTCATCGTAGGTCACCGTTTTCAGAAGCTTTAATTCCTCAAACAAATCAAAGTCAAGCATCGCGCACTCGGCAAGCTGCATCGCAATACCCTCTACGTTGTTAAAACGGCGGATTGCATCGCCGTACATCGAGCACTTAACTGCCGAAAACAGCTTTTTATCGGCACCCTCATCACGAAGCCGTGCAATTTCCTGCTTTATAAGCTCTGCCACACGGGCGGGGTCCTTTGACTCACCGCCGAATATAACCGCGGCATAGCCCGCCCCTGTAAAGTATTCGTAATCAAAATCGTCGTTTATAAGACCCTCGTTCATAAGTCGCTCGTAAAGCGGAGATGCATCACCGCAGATAAGCTCAAGCAAAAGCGCAACGCAAACCTTACTTTTAAGGCGGCGGAATGGAGTGTCAATTTTCTGCTTGAAGCCTAAATTGAATAGAGGCAAAGCAACCTCTAACTTCTGTTCAACGTAGTTACTCTTAACCGTTTTTGGCTCATCTACCTCACCGCGTTCAATGCTTACTGGAGCGTGATTGATAACCGATTGCTCGATTTGTCGAAGCGTTCTTTCGGCATCAATGTTACCCGCAACGCAAACGTACATATTAGAAGGGTTATAGAAGGTTTCGTAGCATTTATAAAGCAACTCGTGGTCAATTTGTGCAATTGATTCGGTAGTACCCGCAATGTCAATTCTTACGGGGTGGTTATGATACATTGCCTCCAACATATTGAACATAACGCGCCACGCGGGACTGTCATCATACATTCTTATTTCCTGCCCGATTATACCCTGCTCCTTAGCAACGGTTTCGGCTGTAAAATAAGGTGATTGCACGAAATTCAAAAGAATGTCTAAATTTTCGTAAAAATTATCACTGCACGAAAAAAGATAGCAGGTGCGGTCAAACGAAGTAAATGCGTTTGCCGATGCGCCGGTTTCCGCAAATTTGGAGAACACATCGCCCTCCTCACTCTCAAAAAGCTTGTGCTCTAAAAAGTGGGCAATACCCTCAGGTACACAGACGCTTTCGCCGCCATCCTTTGAAAAGCAGGTATCGACAGAACCGTATTTTGTACCGAAAATTGCAAAGCTTGAGGTGTGTTGCGGCTTTTCCATAACGTATATTTTAAGTCCGTTAGGGAGTTCTGCCATTATATAGCTTTCACCTATGGGACTTTCAAAAACTTGCTTCTTCATCAGGAAATTCCTTTCTTTAATAAGCTAAATTAACCGTTGTAATCTTGTGGCAACAAGCGGTACACAGTATGGAGATTCACGCCTTGCGCTACCGCAATTACCTGCTTTTTTGTAACCTTGGTTATCTGCTCAACCGCTTCTTCGGGTGCTTCGGGTGTATCATCTTCAATCTTTAATGAATACCATAAATCAAGAGCACCCTGTGAATCGTTATAGCC
>JAXJYT010000250.1:0-7902 GCA_036306845.1 Acutalibacteraceae bacterium
CACCGTATGCTTGCCCGATATTTCGTTTGAAGCAAGACTTATTGTATTGAATTCGGGTAGCTCACCCACGTACATTTTAGAAACGGTTACGCGATTTACGTCGGGCGCATTATTTTTATCAAGATAAACACGCTTGCCGCAACGAAGCTTATAATACGTGTTACCGCTTCCCGCATCGTATACCTTACTGCCAATTTTATAATCAAGCGTACCCTTTGGCAGATAGCTATTGGTCGGGCGCGATACGTCATCGGCGGTATCGCCGTTAAAGGTTTCGGCCTGTTCGGCGACAATTTCCACAACCTGCGTACCGTCAAGCGCAGTATCGCGCGGACATATAATTGCGGGTGTGGTGTATTTATTGCGGATGCCGTTGCATACGGCGCTAAAGGTTACGCCGCCTAAATTCAGCGCATCCTCGTTGCCCGACGGCATATTGAAGGTGCCCGTGAAGTTAGTGAATTCATCACCCTCGTTATAGGGCTGACGCTCAAGCGTTATCGTGGCGCCGTTAAAGGTTGCCGTAACGTCGGTAGAGGCAATTCGGCAAAGATCCACCACGTTAAAGGCAGAGCCCGCATCATACTGCTGTTTAGTTGACGGCGCATACGCCTTTATTACAACATAATTGTACCGTATTGTATATGTATGTGTTTCTCCCTTATGTTCGAAAGCAAAGGTGTTAGGGCCTATCTTTAGCTCAACCTCTAATGCGAAGCTACCGTCCTCGGCGCGTTCAACCGCATTGCCGTTAAGCGTAAGCGGCTCGGCAGGGTCACTCGTGCCCGTAATCGTATAGCTATCGCTTTCTACCGAAACGTCGGTTTTTTGCGGTGAGGTAATCACAAGCCTGATACCGTTATCGGCAGTTGCGCTCTCTGTGGGGGCAGAACACAGGCCATCTATGTACGAAATGCTTGACAGCTCCTGTGATGCGCGCAATACACCCGATAGCACCACCGCGGTTGCGATAGCCGCCAACAGTACGCCCGCCAAAACACAGGAAATCATTATAAAAGTTTTTTTATGCGCTTTAATGAAATTCACCGTTTTTCCCCTTAAAAATAAATTATATATATTCTACCACATAATTTTACGCTTGACAATATTGCAAATAAATGATTTTAATGGTAAAATTAGACTCGGTGATAAGATGCAGATAGAAATTCATAATGGTACGGTCGACCTTTCGGGCGAACCGATACTTACAAATATTAATATGGTAATAAACACGGCAAGTAAAATTGCGGTTGTGGGCAGAAACGGTTGTGGAAAGACTACCCTTTTGCGACTGCTTTCGGGTGAACTTCAACTTGCCAATACCGAAGGCGACGGCGGCTTTATGGCAATAAGCGGCACGGCGCGTATCGGCACACAAAACCAGATGGCGTTTTCCGATGACAGTAAAACCTTGCTCGAAGAAATCCGCTCGGCATACAGTGATATACTTGACGTTAAGGCGCGTCTTGACATGGCACAGTCGGCTATGGAGGGTACGCAAAGCGAGGAAAACATAAAAGAATATACCACACTGCTTGATACCTTTACTTCCCTTGGCGGCTTCTACTTTGAAAAGGAATATGAGGCGGCGATTAAAAAATTCGGCTTTACGGCAGAAGAGAAATTCAAACCGCTTTGCGAATTTTCGGGCGGTCAGCGTACCAAAATTGCATTTTTAAAGCTGCTGCTTTCCCGCCCCGACCTGTTGCTTTTGGATGAGCCTACAAACCACCTTGATATAGAGGCGGTAACCTGGCTTGAAGAATACATAAAGGACTACAAAAAGGCGGTCGTTATCGTATCGCACGACCGTATGTTCCTTGATAACACGGTAAGCGAGGTTTATGAAATCGAGCACGGCAAAACCACACGTTACGTAGGCAACTACTCTGCATTTTGTGATAAAAAGCGTGAAAAACGTGCTCTTGAAGCAAAGGCTTACGATGCTCAACAAAAAGAGATTGCCCGTATCACCGCCACCGCCGAGCGTTTTCGCTATAAGGCGACCAAGGCGGCAATGGCGCAAAGTAAGTTAAAAGCTATTGAGCGTATGGAAAAATTGGATGCGCCCGAGCTTTACGACAACCGCACATTTAGGGGCGTCTTGGAACCACGTATACAAAGCGCTAAAGAAGTGCTTTCGGTAAGCTCACTTTGTTGCGGTTATACCGACATATTATGCAACGCCACCTTTAACGCCTACCGCGGCGATAAAATCGGTATTATCGGCGGTAACGGACTCGGAAAATCCACCCTTCTTAAAACCCTTGTCGGCGCACTGCCCGCCATTTCGGGCAGCTACCGTTTTGGCGCTATGTGTGAAATCGGATACTTTGATCAACAAATGGCGCAGATTACGGGTGATGAAACGGTACTCGATAACTTTATGGACACCTTTCCGCAGTTTAATGAGTTCGAAGCGCGGTCGGCGCTCGGCGCATTTCTGTTCAGCGGAGACGAGGTCTTCAAGACTATCAATATGCTATCGGGCGGTGAGCGTGTACGGCTTGCGCTTTGCAAGCTTTTCAGAAAGCATCCTAACGTACTGTTTTTAGATGAGCCTACAAACCATATGGACATCATATCCAAGGAAACGCTTGAGGATATGCTGATGGAGTACACGGGAACACTTATTTTCGTGTCGCACGACCGATATTTTGTAAAGAAGCTGGCAGAAAAGCTTATAAGCTTTGAGGATGGTGATGCCGTTTGGTACGATTGCGGTTACGATGAATATCTGCTGAAGCGGCAACCTGCCAAAGCCGAAGCTTTACCGCAACAAAAGACCGATGCACCCAAGGCGCAAAAAAAGACCTACACCACACCCCTCAAGGAAAAGCAAAAGCGCGAACGCGCCATACAAAAGGCGGAAGAAAAAATCGCGCTTTTAGAGGAGAAGATTGCAGGTCTTAAAACCGAGCTGTCCCTTCCCGAAAATCTTGCCGATTATCTTAAATTGCAAGAATTGTCCGAAGAGCTTGGATCTTTAGAGGATAATTTGCTTAATGCAATGGCAGAATGGGAAGCACTTAGCGAGTGTTAAGTGATAAGTGGAAAGTGTTAAGTTAATGTGTCGGTTTTGCCGACAATATATAAATTGATAATTGCTAATTGCCAATTCCCTTAAACCCTTCCCCGATGATTTCACCCGCATCACTTACGATTATAAATGCGCGGGGGTCAAATTCGCGGATAATATCGTGAACCGCGGCGGCTTCATGGCGGCGCACGGTACAAATAAGCATCGTTCGGTTTTCACCCGTGTATCCGCCCGTTGCCGATAGCTTGGTAACACCCCTGTGCAAGCGGTAATTTATGGCTTCGCATACCTCATCGGGTTTTTCGGTTACAACGTGGATAAGCTTACCCTTGTCGGCGCCGTAAAGCACCGTATCCATAATTTTTGAAGAAGCGTACATTGCCACCACCGAATATAGCGCGCTTTCAACGTTTTTATAAACGAATGCCGCAAGCAAGATTACTGCCGCATCAAGCGCCAAAATTATTCTGCCAACACTTATATGGCGGAATTTTCGGTTTATAAGCTTTGCGATTATATCAACGCCGCCCGTTGTGGCGCCGCGCAGCAGTACAAGGCTTAATCCCAATCCCATAAGTATACCGCCAAATAGGGATGCTAAAATACTGTCGGTTTTAAAGGTCGGAAAAAGATTTTCACTTACGTCAAGACAAGCCGACAGTATTGCCGTGGCAACGGCGGTCTTTAAAATGAATATACCGCCTAACTTTATAAAGCCTAAAATCAGTACGGGCAGATTAAGCGCAAAAAGCACCGCGCCCGTAGGCAAATCGGTTATAAAGTTCAGGAGCGTTGCGATACCCGTAAAGCCACCCGGTGAAATTTCGTTAGCCGATATGAACGCCGTAACGGCAAAGGAATATATAAGACTTCCCACAATATAATAAAGTATATCCACCGAATATTTTAAATATCTTTTCATTTTGCGCCCCCTTTTCTATATAATTATATAATAACCGAAGAACGCGGAAATAACAATAGTGTTGTTTCCGCGTTCTCTTTATTCATTCCATATTATACTAAACAGTTCTTTTGCGCGCTCACTTTTGCCCGAAAGATGCAAATATCCAAACAGACATTCAAGTCCCGTTGCAACGTGGTATTCGCCGCCCGTAGAGCTTTTAGGGGTATTACCCGTATGAAAATTTCTGCCGCGCTTGAATATACCCAGCTCATCCTCGGTAAGCATAGGTTCAATTTTCTTAAAAGCCACCGCCTGACTTGATGCCTTTACCCACTCTACCGAAAGCTTGTGCAATTCCCCTGACGGTCGATTAACCGCCGCCAGTGCCTCGCGCACGAAAAGTCCGTAAACCGCATCGCCAACGAAAGCCAACACCGATGGGCTTAATAATTTTACGTTATCCATAACAATTATTTACGAAGCTCGGCGCCAAGCTTTTCAAGCTTTCCTATTATGCGGGCAACGGTTTCATCAATCTGCCCGTCAGTAAGCGTGCCCTCTTGTGAGCGAAGCCATACGCTATAGGCAACACTCTTTTTACCTTCGGGTATCTGTGCGCCCTGATATACGTCGAAAAGCTCTACCCTTTCAAGCAGTCTGCCACCGCCGCTCACAATAGCCTGCTGTAAATCGCCAACGGGAATCTCAGCATCGCAGAGCATAGCAAAGTCACGCTCAACTGCAGGGAATTTGGGTAGCGGCTTATAAACCGTTTTACGTTTATTGATTTCATAAAGCATATCAAGCTTGATTTCGGCAACGTAAACCTTCTGCTCTATGCCGTAATTTGCCGCAACACTCGGATGCACCTCACCCATAACGGCTACCGCCTTGTTGTTTGCAAGCACGGTTGCCTGACGTCCGGGATGCAAATAGGGCTCACTGCTACGCTCATAACGTGTATGCGCGCCCATAAGCTTCATAAGCTCCTCTACAATACCCTTCAAGGTAAAGAAATCTTCATCCTTACCGTAAATACCGATAGACATTGTTGCAAGCTCATCGGGTTGACAGTCAAGCGGCAAGGACTTCGGTACAAAGCGCTTGCTTATTTCAAAGAAGCGGCCGTCCTCAATCTTGCGGTTAATGTTGGTAGCAAGCACCGTAAGCATACTCGTTGTAAGTTGGGTGCGCATCGTAGAATACTCGTCACCCAAGGGATTTATAATCTTGATAGCGGCTCTGCGGCTATCATCCTCGGCAAGATTTAATGTATCAATAGCGCCCGAAGAAATAAACGAATAGGTAGCAATTTCATAGCAACCCATACCGCAAAGCAGACTCTTGATTTTATCAGCCTTAATACGCTCAGGCAACTTCTTTCCACGTGCCACGTTACCGCGCATAGCGGTACCTACAATGTGGTCGTAGCCATAAATTCGCATAACCTCCTCGGCTAAATCGGCGCGACCCTCGATATCATCACGGATAGAGGGAACGCGAACGGTAAGCACGCCATCGTTATACTTGGTTTCAAGGCCTAAGCTATTTAAGATTGAAACTATCTTTTGGTCGGGAATTTCAACGCCCAAAAGTTCAAGAATAGATGCGGTGGTAACAGTTAAAATTCTATCCTCGGGCAGACCCTGGTTACAATCAAGCGCCCCGTCAATGATATCACCTGCATCAAGGTCACTGATAAGCTGTAAAGCGCGCTCCATCGCAAACTCAACATTCACGATATCAACACCTTTTTCAAAGCGACCGCTCGCTTCGGTACGGATACCCAAAGCGCGACCCGTATGGCGCACGTTGTCGCGGCGGAATTTTGCAGATTCCAAGAATAAATCCTTGGTATCGTTTTCGATTTCGCTCTCCTTACCGCCCATAATACCCGCAAGGCAGGACGGCTTTTCACCGTCTGCAATAACGAGCATATCCTCACTCAAGGCATATTCCTTGCCGTCAAGCGTGGTGATGCTCTCGCCCGCGCGCGCATTTCTTACGATAATCTTCTTATCGGCTAAATCGTTGTAGTTAAAGGCGTGCATCGGTTGACCCGTTTCAAGCATTACGAAGTTTGTGATGTCAACGATATTGTTAATGGGGCGCATACCCGATGCGGTAATCGCCTTTTGCATCCACGCGGGTGACTCCTTTATGCGAAGATTCTTTACAACGCGACCAATATATCGCGGACATAAGTCATAGTTTTTCACCTCTACGTCCACGTAATCCTTTATATCGCCACCCACCGTTTTATAGGTAGGTACAGGCGGATGAAACGCGCTCTCTAAAACAACCGAAGCCTCCTTAGCAACACCGATAAAGCTGTTGCAGTCGGGGCGGTTGGCGGTAATCTTAAAGTCGATTATATAATCGTCAAGACCTAAAACAGTACGCATATCGGTACCCTCTGCCCATTCGTCCTTAAGAATGAGTATACCGTTTACCGATGCGCCCTCGTAGTCTTCCTCGGTAAGGCAAAGCTCCTCGCCCGAGCATAGCATACCGTTGGATTCTACACCGCGAAGCTTACCCGCCTTAATGTGCATACCGTTAGGCAGGTGGCTATCGTGTAAGGCGGCGGGCACTAAATCGCCGACCTTGATGTTCTGCGCGCCCGTTACGATTTGAACCGGCTCACCCTTACCTATATCCATCTGACAAATCTGTAAATGGTCGCTATCCTGATGCGGTTCAAGCTTTACGATACGTGCGGCAACAACGTTAACGATATTATCCCCCGCGCTTTCAATGCTCTCAACCTCAAAGCCCGCCATAACCATACGGTCACAAAGCTCCTCTACGGGAACGTTTATATCAACATAATATTTAAGTGTGTTAAGTGAAATTTTCATTTTTGTTCCCTCCTTAATTAAAACTGGTCAAGAAAACGCTTATCGTTTTCAAAGAGCAAACGTATATCGCTTATCTTATAGCGTGTGGTGGTAAGACGGTCAAGACCGATACCGAATGCAAAGCCCGAATAAACCTCAGGGTCTATACCGCAAGAACGAAGTACGTTCGGATGCACCATACCTGCGCCTAAAATCTCTATCCAACCTGCGCCCTTGCAGACACGGCAACCCTTGCCGCCGCACTCACTGCAGGAAACGTCAACCTCAACCGAGGGCTCGGTAAACGGGAAGAAGGACGGACGGAATTTAACCTTGGTATCCTCGCCGTAAATTTCGTGAGCAAACTGTTCAAGCACGCCCTTAAGGTCGCACATAGTAACGCCTTTGTCAACAACAAGACCCTCTATCTGATGGAAAACGGGTGAGTGCGTAGCGTCAACCTCATCGGCGCGGAAAACACGGCCGGGGCAAATAACGCGGATGGGCGGCTTGCGCGTTTCCATCGTGCGAATTTGCGCGGCAGAGGTCTGTGTACGAAGAAGCAGACCCTCGCCCAAATAGAAGGTGTCCTGCATATCGCGTGCGGGATGGTCGGCGGGAACGTTTAAGCATTCAAAGTTATAGTGGTCGGTTTCAACCTCTGGACCGTCAAGCACGTCAAAGCCCATCGACTGAAAAATGTCAATCATATCATTAAGCACCGTATTAAGCGGATGCAATTTGCCCGTTTTAGCGGTCTTGGCGGGCATAGTAATATCGATGGTTTCAGCGCGAAGCTTCTCCTCGGTAGCCTTTGCCTTCATATCGTTGTTCTTTTCTTCAAGCACCGCCTCAAGCTCAGCCTTTGCCTGATTCACAAGCTGACCCATCTTGGGACGCTCCTCTGCGGGAAGACCGCCCATCTGCTTTAAAATGGCGGTAAGCTCACCTTTTTTGCCAAGATATTTAACGCGAACCGCATCAATATCCTGCGCGTTTTGCGTGGCCTCAATTGCGCCAAGCGCCGCCGTCTTGATACTTTCAAGCTGTTGTTTCATAATCTATCTCCTTTAAATTTGTGCCAAAGGCACACCTTACTTATTAACTATTCACTCTTA
>JAXJYT010000251.1:0-4114 GCA_036306845.1 Acutalibacteraceae bacterium
ATTTTCCGACTTCAGATTTACCGCGCGAAATCCCACCGAGCGTAGAGGCAACGCCCATTCATAAACCTCATCAAAAATCTCCATCGCGCGCCGTGCGAGTAATATTTCGGCGTTCGTGGGGCTACCGAGCGACCTTGCCGTTTCCTTTACCCTAAGACTCGTATCACGGGTGTGAAGCTGCACGCTGCCGGCATACAGTCCCTTTTTGTGTAGTTCACGCGATATATCCTCGGATAACTCCAAAAGTATCCGCCATACCTCCTGCCTTGTGGTAATATCGTGGTCCGGAGTGGTGGTGCGCCCCACGCTTTTTGGCATATCATCGGGTGTAGGCGTAATAACCGGTGAATTATCCTGACCTAATGCATAGCATTTAAGCGTGGCGCCGCTTTTTCCAAGCAGGCGTTTTAGCATACCGTCATCACAACGGGTTACGTCACCTACGGTAAATACGCCGTTTTCCGAAAGGCGTGTTGCCGTACTTTTTCCAACGAAAAGCAAATCACTTACGGGTAAGGGCCAAACCTTTTCCTTAAAGTTTTCGCGTGATATAACGGTTATCGCATCGGGTTTTTTCATATCAGAGCCCAGTTTTGCAAAAATCTTGTTAAAGCTTACACCTACCGAAACGGTAATGCCAAGCTCACGCTTTATATCGGTACGAATTTTATCGGCAATCTGCTCACCACTGCCGAAAAGCATTGTACTGCCCGTGACGTCAAGCCAACACTCGTCAATGCCGAAAGGTTCGATAAGGTCGGTATAACGTTCGTAAATACGATGCGCCTTTTGTGAGTATTCGTGATACTTTTTATAGTCGGGCGGCAATATTACAAGGTCGGGACATTTAGCCTTTGCCTCCCAAACTGCCTCTGCAGTTTTTACGCCCTGATTTTTAGCAAGCTCATTTTTAGCAAGCACGATACCGTGTCGCGCCTCCACACTGCCGCAAACCGCTACGGGCAAATCGTATAGCGTTGGGTTGGAAAGCAACGTGACCGATGCAAAAAAATTATTAAGGTCACAATGCAATATTATTCGCTCGTACATAGCTCTCCCCCCTTGTATTTATATATTAATTATAGAAAGTTTTATAGGCTTTGTAAAGATTAATTTTAGGTAACAACAAGTCTTTGCAGCGCCCTCAGATGCAGCCGTTCGGTCTGTCTGCGGCTATAGCCTATACTGTAGGATATTTCCTCAAGCGATTTTCCGCATATGTATTTAAGTGAAAGAATTTCGGTAAGCACGCCGCCGTCAATCGCGTTTACAGCCCTTTCTATACTATCACGAAGGGCTATTGTGTCGGCGATTTCGGTTTTATAACGCTCACTGTTATCGGGACATAGCTTTGCCATTTCACGAAAGCGCCCAACCCTTGCGGCAAGTACACGATACTTTTTTAAATATTCCTGCTTTGTTTCAAATCCCTGCATTTTTTGCCTCCTTTGGATATATAAGCGCAACGTACTGTCCGTAACTATAGCGTGTACCGTTAAGCTTATTGTAATTATCAACTGCCTCTATCATTCGTGCCAAGGGGCTTTGCGACCATTTACGTCGGCGATAGCTCTGCCTTACCCACATTCGCTCCCCCCTGTTTTTACAGGTCTTGTTGCAATAGTCATGCACTCCCTCGGGAAGTCGTGCGCCACAGCACTTGCAACGCTCTTCCTTGATTTCCTCTAAAGTGCCGTTACAATGCGGGCAGGACAAGAAGCGCTCATAAGGCGGTGAGGATAGTCCTCTTTGCTCATAATATTCGTTTGCAATACGAAATCTTTTTTTACAGTCCGTACAACGGTACATATTCATTTCTCCTTTTCTTTTTTACTTGACAATTACGAGATTATGTAATATAATCATATTTGCAAGATATATTTTACGGCATTTCGTAATTTCAAGTATATTATATTACGGGATTTCGTATTTGTCAAGCATTATTTTACGGTTTTCCGTAATTAAGGGGATTTGAATATGACATCATTGTATCAGCGTATTGAGGAACTTTGTCGCCAACGGGGTATAAACATCACCCAGCTTTGTACCGAATGCGGTATTCCGCGCGCGTCGCTTTCGGACTTTAAAAACGGCAGAACAAAATCACTTTCCGCCGATACCATCAAGAAAATATCAGATCATTTTAACATAAGTGTTGATTACCTCTACGGCAGGAACCCCGTGCAGACCGATGAGGAATCACTTAAGGTAGCGCTTTTTGGTGGGGACGGCACCGTAACCGATGAAATGTGGAATGAGGTGAAGCGCTACGCGCAATATATCAAGGAGAGAGAGAATGGAAACACTTAAGCTGTACACCTTGGCAGAAAGCCACGGTATTACGGTTGAACGCTTCCCCCTGCCCGAAAACAAGTCGGTTTCTATGAGTATTGGCGCACACCAGTTTGTTGCTCTTGACCGTGAGATTTCGGGTGCAGATGAGCGTGTTTGCTTAGCGCACGAGCTTGGGCATTGTGAAACTATGAGCTTTTACAATATATATTCCCCGTTCGATATTCGCGAAAAACACGAGCGTCGCGCAAATTTGTGGGCAATTAACCGTCTGATTCCAAAGAAAAAATATGAAGCGGCACTAAAGCAGGGCTATGATAATGTTTATTCGCTTGCTGAACACTTTAACGTTACCGTAAGCTTTATGCAAAAAGCCGTAGATTACTACAGTCAAATAATGGCATAAGAAAAACCGTCCTTTAATGGACGGTTTTTTATTTTACAATTTATAATTCATAATGCACAAATAACAAAACAATATTAACACATCGTAGAAATGGATTTCCTCGACCGTTCGTTTTGCTTTTTAAAGTGAAAAGTGTTAAATGTTAAGTTAAGGTGCGCCGTTGGCACAAATGTATATCGTACGCTTGCGCATACCTTGATTTTCCACTTTCCACTTAAAACTTTCAACTCTTTTTACCCTGCTTTTTCGATTTGCTTTTTAAGCTTACTGATAATGCGTTTTTCAAGGCGTGATATGTACGACTGTGAAATTCCAAGCGAGTCGGCTACCTGTTTTTGCGTGTATTCGGGGTATCCGTTCATACCAAATCGCATCTCCATTATCTGCTTTTCGCGCGGCGGTAGCTTATCTACAAGACCTAAAAGTAGAAAGCGCTCATCCTCTTGCTCTATTTCCCTTCCAACCTCATCCCCGTCACTACCCAAAACGTCGGATAACAATAGCTCGTTACCGTCCCAATCGATATTAAGCGGTTCATCAATTGATATTTCGCCCCTTCGTGACGCGCATTTTCGCATATACATCAGTATTTCATTTTCGATACAACGGGAAGCGTAGGTTGCAAGCTTTATATTTCGCTCGGGACAAAAGGTGTTGACCGCCTTGATAAGTCCTATAGTGCCAATTGAAATTAAATCTTCAAGCTGTGTTGTGCCGTCGAACTTTCTCGCTATGTATACTACAAGTCGAAGATTGTGCACTATAAGCTCACGTTTTGAATCCTCATCACCGCAATTAAGCAGCTCTTGCTCACGCTCTGCCGATAGCGGCGGCGGTAGCGTTTCGGGTCCGTTTATATAGTATGTGGGATCCCAAAGCTTTAATTTTATAATAATGAAATTTACAATTTTTTCTATAAACAAATTAAACACCCTCTAAAATGTTAGGATTAACAAGCGCACCGCAGTCAACAAGCGCCGTTTTAGATATAGCAAGTATCGGCTTTTTTAAAAGCACGGTTTTTGGCGCCACCGTAATTTCGGCGCTATCTATTCGGTATCCGTCAAGCAAGGTAGTATCAGATACCGTACTGCAAGGAAGTGTTCTATAGCGGCTTTGGCAAAAATCTGTATTAAGATTATCACCGAAAAGCTCGGTTACGGTAGACCTGTTCACTATTATTACCTGCGATAAGCCGAAGGCATCGTAAAGCGAATTGCCGCTATCAAGAAGTCCATCTGACCTGACGGATTTTTCACCAAGAATCATACAAACGTTACACCTTGTAGCCGACTGTCCTTTTTTACGTAGCAGAATCCCTACTCCCGCAGATATAAAATATCCTATAACCGAAAAAAGTATTAAAAAGGTAGGTGAAATATCGTAATACACAACCGAATTATGTATTATAAGTCC
>JAXJYT010000252.1:0-23983 GCA_036306845.1 Acutalibacteraceae bacterium
CTTCGGTGGTGGTAGTAGGCGGAATAGATGCAATATCAATACAGTTTTGTGATTTATCGTAACTGTAAGTTCCGCGCACCTTAAAGCTGCCGCGACCCGTTTCGTATATTTTTTCCATTTCGGCGCGGTTATATAAAATTTCACCGCCGATGGGAAAATCGGGCGCTAAAAGCGTATCGGCAACGTTTATATCCTCATCCTTGATGTAGGCAATGGTGGTTTCACAAACCTCACGCAGATTAAAAGGACAAATGTTACTTGCCATACCTGCCGCAATACCCATATTAGCATTAACAAGGATTGTCGGAAAGGTTACGGGAAAAAGCACGGGCTCTTTCATTGTGGCATCGTAGTTATCAACGAAGTCAACCGTATCCTTATCAATATCGGCAAAAAGCTCTGCCGATATTGGCGCTAACTTTGCTTCGGTATAACGCGAAGCCGCGCACTGCATATCACGAGAATACGCCTTACCAAACGAGCCCTTTGAAGCCACAAACGGATGCAGGAGCGCCGCGTGGCCCTCCGACAGACGCACCATCGTTTCATAGATAGCAGCATCGCCGTGAGGGTTAAGCTGCATTGTTCTGCCGACAATGTTTGCCGACTTAATGGTAGAGCCCGAAAGCAGCCCCATATTATACATTGTATAAAGTAATTTTCTGTGAGATGGCTTAAAGCCGTCAATTTCAGGAATAGCACGCGACACAATAACGCTCATCGCATAAGGCATAAAGTTAGACTTTAAGGTTTCGGTTACCTGTTGGTCTACGATAGTACCTGCGCCTGCTATATAGGCGTTAGCCTTCGGTCTTTTAGGTGCATCTTCCTGTTTTTTCTTTCTTGGAGCCATTAAATACTCTCCTTGCTTTTTCGTTAGAATAAAATAACTTAGCTTACATCAATATCTTCCATATAAAGATAACCGTTTTCGGAAATATAATCCTTTCTTCCCGCAAGATTATCGCCAAGCAACAAATCAAACATTTCACTTGTGAGCTGAGCATCCTCGGGCATTATCTTTATAAGGCGGCGGGTTTCGGGGTTCATTGTAGTAAGGTTCATCATATCGGGTTGGTTTTCACCAAGTCCCTTTGAACGCTGCAACGTATATTTTTCACCGCCGATTTCATCAAGTATATCCTTCTTTTCATTTTCATCATACGCGAAATAGGTCTTTGCCTTGGTGTTTATTTCATAAAGCGGAGTTTCTGCGATAAACACCCTACCCTCGTTTATAAGGGTCGGCATAAGGCGGTAAATCATCGTAAGAATAAGGGTGCGTATATGGAAGCCGTCCACATCGGCATCGGTACATATTATTATTTTGTTCCAACGAAGATTATTTATATCAAAATTTGAAAGCCCTTTGTTAGCCTTCGACTTAACCTCTACACCGCAACCGAGAACCTTAAGCAAATCGGTGATGATTTCGCTTTTAAAAATCTTATCGTATTCCGCCTTAAGACAGTTAAGGATTTTACCGCGCACGGGCATAATTGCCTGAAACGCAGCGTCACGCGCCAATTTACACGAACCTAAAGCCGAGTCACCCTCAACGATGTACAACTCGCGCTCGGATGTGTCCTTGCTGCGACAGTCGACGAATTTCTGAACGCGGTCCACCATAGAGTTGCCCGTAGACAAAGTCTTTTTAAGATTGATGCGCTCACGCTCACTGCGCTCACGGCTACGCTTGTTTACAAGCACCTGATCGGCAATCTTGTCGGCCTCCGCCTTATTCTCTATAAAGTAAACCTCAAGCTGATGACGCAAAAATTCGGTCATCGCTTCTTGTATAAACTTGTTCGTAATTGATTTCTTGGTCTGATTTTCGTATGAGGTCATCGTAGAGAATGATGAAATCACCAATACCAAGCATTCCTCAACGTCAGAGAAGGTTATCTTACTTTCGTTAGACTTGTATTTGTTGCTTTGCTTAATATAGTTATCAATCTGATACACGAAGGCATTTCGCACTGCCTTTTCTGGAGCGCCGCCGTACTCAAGCCAACTTGAGTTATGATAATATTCCTTAAGCGTATGACGGTTACTGAAGCAAAGCGCCGCATTCATTTTAACCTTGTATTCGGGCTTGTCCTCACGGTCACGACCCTTACGCTCGGTCTGCCAGAACTGAAGACCGCTCAGCTTCTCTTCACCCACAGTTTCGTTTACATAGTCCTTAATACCGTTATCGTAAACTATTTCGGTTTGTATAAACTTTGAGCCCTGTTGTTCACGGAATACAAAAAGCAATCCGTCGTTTACAATTGCCTGCCGCTTCAGAGTATCAATAAAATATTCGTTAGGTATATTAATATCGGTAAAAACCTCAATATCCGGTTTCCAACGAACGCGGGTACCGGTATCGCGACCCGAATATTCCTCTTTTTTGAGTCCACCGATATTATAACCTTTTTCGAAATGCAGATTATACTTAAAACCGTCGCGCTTAACCTCTACGTCCATATACTCAGATGAATACTGTGTAGAGCAAAGGCCAAGACCGTTAAGACCAACCGAATATTCGTAGTTGCTGCCATCGTTATTGTTATACTTACCACCCGCATACATTTCACAGTATACAAGCTCCCAGTTAAAGCATTGCTCCTTTGGGTTAAAGTCAACGGGACAACCGCGACCGAAGTCCTGCACCTCTATCGAACCATCGGTATAGGACGTAACGACTATCTTTTTACCGTAGCCTTCACGCGCTTCATCTATTGAGTTTGAAATAATTTCAAAAACCGAATGCTCACATCCGTCAAGACCGTCCGAACCGAATATTACGCCCGGGCGCTTTCGCACACGGTCGGGGCCTTCAAGCTTTTGAATACTTTCGTTACCGTACTCGGCCTTTTTTGCCAAAATGATTCCTCCCGATAAAAGTATACACTTTCCACATTATATATTACATACAAAGTATATTATACACTATAAAATGTGTTTAAGTCAAGGTTAAGATACAAAAAATCCCAAGTGCTCAAAAGAACACTTGGGATTAGAAATTAAAGACCTATAAAGGGTGCGGGATTTATTCTGGTATTGCCCTGATAAACCTCAAAATGAACGTGGTTACCAAATGAATAACCTGTGTTTCCTACAAGAGCTATCGTATCGCCCTGCGATACCTTCTGACCAACGCTTACGCAAACCTTATTGGCATGTGCATAAAGGGTTGAGTAACCGTTACCGTGGTCAATCTTTACACAGTAACCGTAATCACCGTTCCAACCCGCCTTTGTTACGGTACCTGATGCCACCGCAAAGATAGCAGTATTTTTATTGGCGCAAAGATCTATACCCTTGTGACCGCGACCGTCACCCCAATATGAGCTTACCTTCCAGGTTCCGCTCGGTAATGGGAATATAAAGCCTAACTTGTTTACTGCCTCGGCAATCTTTGCCGAAGAAGAGCTTTTCGCAGTACCGACAATTACAACCTCGTTAACGGGGGCAGATAATACCTCACTTGCAACGGTGGTGCGGCTCTGCTCTACGCCGTTAAGTAAAACGACATCCTCGGTTACACGGGTAACACCGTTTACACCCTTAACCTTAACCTTTGTATAGCCCTTAACCTTTTCGGCAGTTTTCTGAGTTTCGGTCTTATATGCTACGCTCTTATCGGTTGTAGCGGTATAGCTTGTTTTAACGCCAAGCGAATTGATTGTTTCTTCTACAACGGATATATCGCGGATATCATCCAAAAGGAATATTCCCTCTTCTACATTTACCGAATCAACAAATTCGTTGGTACAAGCACTGTCAACCGAATAACTGTTTTTGCGCGCCTCAAGCATTGATTTTAAACGCTCGGCATCAACAACGGCTATCTTTTCACCGTTTACAATAAAGGTTGCGCCCGATACAAGCTTGCTGCTGTTTTCAATTATAGCGTTGGCAATTGCCGCCTCACCATCAAGCTTATCGCCGCGTACTATCGTAGCGGAGAACATCGGCTTACTAACGGCACCGTTTACGTCACCGTCTACCATCTCGGCAATACGGTTTACCGCCGAAGAAAAGCTACGCTTCTGACTTACGGTGGCAATAACCTTACCCTCGTAATTTACTTTATACGCAATATGCGCATCGGTGATTACAAGACTAAAGAGTATTGCGAGTACCGCTGCGCCGCCATATATGGCAGTTTTAGCAGGTCGGCTTAAATTCATTATTATATTTACAGTGTGCTTTAAACATTTATAGGCTTTGATTAAAAAATCCTTTAAAATGATTAACAACTCCTCTGAAAAGTTACAAGTTTGTAACAACTTACATTCTTATTATACCTAAAAGTTACAAAATTGCAACCTTTTTTTGAGGTTTTAATCAAAAATTTTAAAAAAATTTCCCCTAAAGTCACTAAACACAGGGCTTTAGGGGATGAAAATTTTTTAGAACATTGATATCTGATTTGTATCAGGAAGGTCGGAAAGCGCACCTAAATCGGCAAGATTCTGAATTATGGTCTTAGAAACGCCTGCTTCTATTGCAAAATCCTCACGCGAAACAAAATCGCCCTTCTGCGCCGCATCATATATAGAATATGCCGCCTTTTCACCTACACCCGAAAGCGAACCGAATGGCAAGCGCATCTTGCCGTTTTCGGGCAAATATTTCATAGCGTGCGAATTCTTAAGGTCAATCGGCAGTACCTCTATACCGCGCGCCATCATTTCATTAAATATAAGAAGGTTGTTGTATATATCCTTTTCCTTCTTGGTGGCTTCGCCTATCTTATCCTTTTCGGCTATCTCGTTTATAAGCTTAAGTACCGCATCGCGACCCGCAATAATGGTAGGAACGTCGACATCTTCGGGACGGGCGGTAAAGTAAGCGCAGTAAAACTCGAGCGGACGGTAAACCTTGTACCAACCAAGTCTGATTGCCGAAATAACGTAAGCCGCAGCGTGCGCCTTGGGGAACATATACTTAATCTTGTGGCAGGAATCGATATACCATTGCGGAACACCTACCGCGCGCATATCATCCTCCATTGCCTCCCAATCCTCTTTAGAAACCTTACCCTTGGCAACAAGTCCCTTACGAACGGTTTCGGTAATCTTGAAGGCGCGACCCTCATCCATACCTTGATGTATAAGGTAAACCATTATATTGTCACGGGTACCTATAACCTCGGAAATTGTACACTGACCGCTATCGATTAAGTCCTTGGCGTTACCCAAATAAACGTCGGTACCGTGTGAAAGACCCGAAATCTGTAAAAGGTCGGAGAAATTCTTCGGCTTACAGTCCACAAGCATTTCACGAACAAAGGGCGTACCGAATTCGGGCAGACAGAATGTACCCGTTTTGGTAAATACCTGCTCGGCGTCAACGCCCAACGCTTCGGTAGAGGTAAACAGACTGTACACCTTAGGGTCACTCATCGAAACGGCATTTACGTCGATGCCCGAATACTCTGTAAGATACTTATAAGTGGTAGGCACCACGTGACCGAGCTCATCAAGCTTTAATATGGTATCGTGAATAGAATGGAAATCGAAGTGGGTTGTAATGATATCGGAATTAACGTCATCAGCGGGATGCTGTACGGGGCAAAAATCGTAAATGCTCATACCGTTAGGCACGATAATCATACCCGCAGGGTGCTGACCCGTGGTGGTCTTTACGCCCGCCTCGTTTACGAGTGTTGCAAGTCGGTTAAGCTCCGCCTTACTGAGCGTAATATTCATCTTTTCGGCATACGCCTTAGCAAAACCGAATGCCGTTTTATCGGCTATGGTAGAAATTGTACCCGCCTTGTAAACGTTTTCGGCACCGAAAAGCGTTTTAGTATATTCCTGAATAGCGTTCTGTACTTCATCGGAGAAGTTAAGGTCTATATCCGGAACCTTGTCACCTTTAAAGCCCAAAAACGTTTCAAACGGTATATCGTGACCGTTACGGTTAAGCGGTGTGCCGCAGTTAGGACAGTTCTTTTCGGGCAGGTCAAAGCCCGAGCCTACCGAACCGTCGGTAAAAAACTCACTGAAATGACACATAGGACATACGTAGTGAGGCGCTAACGGATTAACCTCTGATATACCTGCCATCGTGGCAACGAAGGATGAGCCTACCGAACCACGCGAACCAACGTAATAGCCCAACTCCTCGCTTTTGGCAACGAGTTTTTGCGCCGATATATACATTATAGAGAAGCCGTTATTGATGATAGAATTAAGCTCTTTATTAAGGCGCTTTTCAACGATTTCGGGAACATTTTCACCGTACATTTTATGCGCGTTGTCCCAACAAATGTTGCGTAAATCCTCATCAGAGCCCTCAATTACGGGAGGATAGTTTCCCGCAGGCACAGGCACAACGTCACCCGATACCATATCGGCAATCTTATTGGGGTTGTCAATTACAAACTCCGCCGCGCGTTCACCGAAATAGTCAAAATCGGCAAGCATTTCATCGGTGCTCTTAAAGTAAAGCGGCGCCTGATTTTCAATATCGTCAAAGCCCTGACCCGCCATAACTATCTGCCTTATAATACCATCCTCTTTTTTAAGGAAGTGCACGTCACCCGTAGCAACAACGGGAAGTCCCAGCTGGTCGGCAATAGCCACAACCTTGCGGTTAAAGTTCTTTACTACGTCTATACTTACAACATTTTTAAAGCGATTAGGTATAACTGCGCCCGTTTTCTTATCGGTTTTATCGGGAAGCACGCTGTCGCGCACCATAAACTCGTTATTGCCGAGCGGTTGTATTTCAAGATAATCGTAGTACCGCGCAATCTCTAAAAGCTCATCGTGAGGCTTATTATCAATTATCGCGCGGTAAAGCTCACCCTGTTCACAGGCAGAGCCAATAATCAAACCCTCACGAAGCGTATCAAGCTTACTGCGAAGTATAACGGGTCTGCCGTGGAAATTATTAAGGTGGGAATACGATACAAGCTCATAAAGATTGCGAAGACCCGTAAGGTTCTTTACAAGAATTATCATATGATTGCGAAGCTTACCGATTTCCTTTGAATTAAGTCCGTCAAGGTTATATCGGGTATCGTCTATAAAATAATTCTCAACGCCGTAAATAACCTTAAAATCGGGGTCGCCCTTACGGATTTTAGAAACCGCCTCCGCCGCGGCGGGATATGCCTGCACTACACCGTGGTCGGTAATGGCAACGGCACGATGTCCCCACTTGTGAGCCTGCTTAATTATATCACCCGCGCTTGAAACGGCATCCTTTGCCGACATATTGGTATGGCAGTGCAATTCAACACGGCGCATTCCTTCGTGGGAATCGGTTTCTTCGTAACGTTTAACCGAAGCCAACGCTTTAACGTCAAGCACAAAATCGTTAAGCCATCTATCAAAAGAATAATCACCGTTTACAACGACATTGGCGCCATCGTACAGATTCTTACTGATTTCCTCGACAAAGGCTTTGGATTCGCCTTCCATATCCTTACTGTATTTAGCATCGTAAAACTTCTTTATGTTTGCAGAAAAGGAATTCGTGCCATCACTGAAGAAAAACTTTGCAATAGCCATTTTGCCACCGCGTTTTGTATCACGCACTGAAATATCGGTACCGAAAACCTGACCCCAAGCCGCAACCGTAACGCTTTCGTCCGGGTTTGCGGGTGGTACTACAGAGCTAAGCTTTACAACATCGGTATCAATTCTTCTGCCGTAGAAAAGCTTGGCGCTTTCAAGATATACGGGAAGTCCGTCACGTGGCTTATAATCGTATGTAATTTCCTTTTCTTTAGGTGTGGCAGCCGACTGCGCCTCACTCTTTTTAACGGGTGCCGCCGCAATCTGCGGCTCGGGCTCGGGAAGCTTTATTTCAACATCCTCAAGCTGACCCTCAAAACGCACCTCAACGTCAATGCCGAATTTTTCTGATATTGCACGGTGCAGGTGCTCGGAAAACTTGCTTTCGCAAATACGCTTATAGCCGCCGTATTTAAGATTTATTATAACGGTGTTTTCCTCGAAAGAAAAATCTGCGGAATTGAAAAATCCGTTAAGAACTACGCTTTTAGCGCAAAGCTCGTGCGCGATATCGCGCGCCGCATCGGCAGAAAAGCACAAAGGGTCAAATTTGCAGTCAAGCGTTATATCAGTAAGCTTTAGCGCAGTTTTAATTTCCTCGCGCAATGAAAGAATCGCATTACTGCCCACAAAGCTTCCGCATTCAAGAGATACACAGAGCTTACGGTTATCACTGTCAAGATTACAGTGCGAAACCGTGGCATCGGCAAATATATTTAATGTATTTTCGTTTATTATAGAGCCGAATAACGACCTGATGGAATACATTTTTACACATCCTAAAGTTTTTTGATTTCTTCTATAAGCGTATCAAGCAGCTTTTCCTCGGGAATTTTGTTATATAAAATCTCACCGCGCTTAAACAGTACGCCGCATCCGTTGCCGCCCGCAATACCGATATCGGCCTCACGCGCTTCACCCGGTCCGTTTACAACACAACCCATAATGGCAACGGTTATATCCTTGTTGCAGTCCTTAAGCCTTTCTTCCGCCTGCTTTGCAATGCCGATAAGGTCAATCGCAGTTCTTCCGCAGGTTGGGCAAGAAACGAAGCGAATTCCACCCTGCCTTATGCCGATTGACTTTAAAAGTCTTTGTGCCGACTCGACCTCTTTAACGGGGTCGTCTGTAAGGGAAATTCTTATTGTATCGCCTATACCGCGCAGCAATAATCCGCCAATACCCGCCGCTGATTTTATAACGCCCATATTTTCCGTTCCCGCCTCGGTCACGCCAAGGTGCAAGGGATAAGGGCATTTTTCTGAAGCCAGACTGTATGCATCATACATTGTCTGCACGTTAGAGGATTTAAGTGATAACACAATATCATTAAAATCGTGTTTTTCGAGCAATGAAATATGATACATTCCGCTTTCTACCATAGCCGCGCTTGTGGGACTACCGTATTTTTTAAGAACGTCCTTTTCAAGCGAGCCGCCGTTTACGCCGATTCTTATCGGCACACCTTTAGCCTTACAAGCAAGAGCCACCTCACGAACGCGACCGTCATCCCCTATGTTGCCGGGATTTATACGGACCTTGTCTACACCTGCCGCAACGCTTTCGAGTGCCATTCGCCAATCAAAGTGGATATCGGCAACAAGTGGTATTTTTACCGCCTCTTTAATAGCGTAAACGGTCTTAACGGCTTCCATATCGGGTACGGTTACACGAACAATATCGCAACCTGCCGCCTCTAAAGCCAAAGCCTGACTTACGTTTGCGGCTATATCGTGTGCGGGAGCATTAAGCATAGACTGAATACTAATAGGGGCGCCGCCGCCTATAGCGAGACCGCCCGCGTGTACCTGTCTTGTAGTCTTGTTAGTATACATTTTAAAATTCCTTCATTTTTAAAAATTTAGGTAAAAAGTGACCATATATCCTTTGCGGTTATCAGTAGCATAAAGCCTATGAGCAATGCGAAACCGATGCCGTGCACTAATGCCTCATACCTTTGCGGCACTGGCTTTCTGAATATCATTTCAAAAAGAATAAACAACACCCTTCCGCCGTCGAGTGCGGGCACGGGTAACAGATTAAAGATACCAAGGTTTATTGTTATAAGCGCCATTATTGGCAATAGTGAAGAAAGACTTTGCTTTGCCGCACTGCCGATTGCGGCGGTAACGCCAACGGGACCCGAAACGGCACTTATTCCGTACTTGCCGGTTATAAGGTCGATGAGTGAACGCCACACCACCGCGCTATAGGAAATAGCATTGTTTACGATGTTCTTTATATAGCTGCCAACCGTTTTTTCTTGACCGTATACGTAAAAGTCAACCGAAAGATAGGTAATACCCTCTGCTTCGGCGGTGGCAAACTTTACGTTTGGCAGTTGTGTACGCTTACCGTCGCGCACAACGGTTAAATCTACGGTGCCGTCATCAACGTTTGTAAAGGCATAGCTTAAATCATATGTGGTAAATATGCGTCTGCCGTCAACCGCGATAATTTTATCGCCCGCCTCAAGTCCGTGTTGTGAGCTTACGGAGCTTTCGGCAAACTCGGCAACTGTGGTGGTAGTAAAACGGCTTTGGGGCGCCAGGATTATGGCAATTATGATAAGACCTGCCAGCAAATTAAAAACCGCACCCATTACCACTATTACAAGGCGGCGCCAAGCACTTTTATTACAAAACGCGCGGGAATCACTGCTACCCTCATCCTCACCCTCCATAGCGCAATAGCCACCAAGGGGAATAAGGTTTACACTATAGCGTGTTTCGCCCCATTGCTTAGAGAAGATTTTAGGACCGAAGCCCACCGCAAATTCGTTAACGCGTACGCCCACCGATTTAGCGGCAATAAAATGACCGAATTCGTGTATTATAATTAGCACTATAAAAATGAGTACCGCGACCAAATACGGCCATACGTTATTCCAGATTCCAAGAATTGTAATCACAACCAATCGTTAAACTATATATTTTTAAGCACAAATTCGCGTGCCGCCTTATCCGTAGAGTAAATATCTTCAAGTGTGAAATCAGATTTATTCTGACACGCCTCCATTGCCTCGGCGCAAAGCTCGGCAATCTGTAAAAATCCGATTTTGCCCTCTAAAAACAGTCTTACTGCTTCCTCGTTGGCACCGTTTACCGCAGTAGGATAAAGTCCGCCGCGGCGAATAGCCTCTATACAAAGTGGCAACGCCTTAAAGGTTTCGGTATCGGGTCTTTGGAAGGTAAGCGTACCGATGTCGGCAAGGCTTAAATGCTCAAAGCAACCGCCACGTTCAGGGTATGTGAGCGCATACTGTATTGGCACCTTCATATCGGGCGTGCCCATCTGTGCAATTACCGCGCCGTCAGAAAGCTCTACCGCAGAATGAACAATGCTCTGCCTGTGCACCAAAACCTCAATATCATCAGGCGAAACACCGAAAAGATGTACCGCCTCAATCACCTCAAGTCCCTTATTCATAAGGGTCGCACTGTCGATGGTAATTTTTGCGCCCATCGACCAGTTGGGGTGCTTTAATGCCTCGCGTGCGGTTACGTTTTTAAGCTCGTTTGCGGTCTTGCCGAAAAAAGGACCGCCCGAAGCAGTTAATATTATTTTACGAAGTGCGCCCTGCGGAGCGCCCTGAAGCGACTGAAAAATCGCCGAATGCTCACTATCCACAGGAAGAAGTCTGACACCCGTTTCACGCACAAGACGGTTTACAAGCTCACCGCCCGTTACAAGTGTTTCCTTGTTTGCAAGCGCAATCGTTTTTCCCGCCTTTATTGCGGCAACGGTGGGTGCTAAACCCGCAATTCCAACAATGGCGCTTATTACAATATCGCCCTGTATAGTAGCGACCTCGCAAACACCAGATTTACCTGAAAGCACCGAAACATCAGTATCGGCAAGGCGTGTTTTAAGTGTTCTTGCCGCATTCTCATCGAATACTGCCACCGCTTGCGGCTTGAATTCGCGCGCTTGACTTTCAAGCAATTCAATATTACTGCCCGCCGCAAGTGCGGTTACCTTAAAACCGCCCTCGCGCACGATATCAAGCGCCTGTGTACCGATAGAGCCCGTAGAGCCTAAAATGATTAATTCTTTCATCCGAATACACCCAGCATTACAAGCACAAGCATCAAAGGTGCTATCATAAGAATACTGTCTACCCTATCAAGCACACCGCCGTGACCGGGAATTAAATCACCGTAGTCCTTAATACCCGCCGCGCGTTTTATTGATGATGCAAAAAGGTCACCTATCATACCGATAATACAAAGCGGTACGGTAAATAAGAGAGCTAACGGCAACTTGTTTACAAAGCCGAATGCACAAACGATAATAACCGTTACAACAAGACTGGAAATAATTCCGCCGATAGCGCCCTCCACCGTTTTCTTGGGACTGATTTCAGGGCATAGCTTATGCTTACCGAGCTTCACGCCGACAAAATAAGCGCCCGTATCGCAAACGCAAGCAAAATTTGCTACCAACAATAAATAGTATATTCTGCCACTGTCGGCAATAATACTGCCAAGCGCAGAAAATGCTATCGCATATACAAGCGGTAAACCTATTATGCCCACAATTTTAGCAAGTGAAAAATCGGCGTGTTGCTTAAATATAATAATTGACTGGGCAATTACATACACCGCACCTATTGACAATAAAACTAACGGAGCCGTAAAGATAAGATTATAATCAATTTCGGTACTGCCCCTTGACAGACTGTAAAGACCGCTAAACCAATATGAAGCGGCAAAAACCGATGAAGCCGATGCCACACAGGGCACGGTATTAGCGGCAATACCCTTTACGCCAAGAGCGTTATGGCATAATTCAAAGGTGCCACCCGCCGCTAAAATACTTAAAAATATCGTTATGGCAATCGGATTCCAACAAAGTCCCGCCACGAGAACAAGCGTTACAAGCGCTATCATTATAATTCCCGAAATAATACGCGTTTTCATAAAACATATCTTCCCTTTCCTAATTTAATTTTAGCAAAGTTACACTCCGCCAAATCTGCGGTTGCGCTTATTATAATCTTCTATAGCCTTTTCAAGATGCTTTGCTTTGAAATCAGGCCACAGTATATCCGAAAACCAATATTCCGCATACGCAGACTGCCATATAAGATAATTTGAAAGTCTGTATTCACCGCTCGGTCTTATAATAAAATCGGGGTCAGGCTGACCTTTGGTGTAAAGGTGGTCGCATACAGTTTGCTCGGAGATATCGGCGGGACTTATACCCTCACTAACTATCTGCCTTACAGCGTGAACAATTTCGTCCCTTCCGCCGTAATTAAGCGCAATATTAAGGTGAAGTCCCGTAGCCGTGCTTGAATCGTTTTCAGCTTCAAGCATAAGCGCCTTTATATCCTCATCAAGTGGCTCGCGGTCACCGATGAACTGTAGCTTAATATTTTCATCCTTAAAGTTTTTGGTATCCTTTAAATAATCGCGAAGAATATTCATAATGTTATCCACTTCGGATTTGGGGCGCTTCCAGTTCTCTGTCGAAAAGGCATACACGGTAAGATACTTAAGACCTATTTTATTGCAATAGCGCGCAATATCCTTAAAGGTTTTACTGCCCGCGGCATGACCCGCCGTACGCGGCAAAGAACGCTTTTTCGCCCAACGCCCGTTACCATCCATAATAATGGCAATATGGGTTGGCAGTACACGCTCGGTTTCGGTTTTTTTAAAATTAAATGGCATAATATTCTCCGTTCATAAAAGTGGGCAAAGTGGGCGCCAACAATGCTGTGCGCCCACTTGAAATTACTATATTAAAGTTCCATTATCTCTTTCTCTTTAGCGGCTGAGAGAGTGTCTACTTCCTTACAGAACTTATCGGTAAGATTCTGGATTTTCTTTTCACCGTTGGACTCATCATCCTCTGTAATCTGATTGCCCTTCTTTAAAGCCTTAAGCTTATCAAGAGCATCACGGCGTTGGTTACGAAGTGCAACCTTTGCATCCTCGCCCTTCTTTCTTACATCCTTAACGATTTCCTTACGGCGTTCTTCGGTAAGAGGCGGGAAGTTAAGGCGGATAACCTTGCCGTCGTTCTGCGGATTAATACCGATGTCAGTGGTAAGAATAGCCTTTTCGATTTCCTTGAGTGTCGAAGCATCCCAAGGTTGAATTATAAGGGTGCGTGCTTCAGGTGTAGAAACCGCCGCCATCTGCTGAACGGGGGTGGGTACACCGTAATAATCAACCGTTATTTTATCAAGTACGCCCGCGTTTGCGCGACCTGCCCTTACAGCCTTATAATCACGCTCTAAAGCGGCAATAGATTTTTCCATTTTTTCTTCGGTATTCTTAATTAATTCGTTCATAAAATTTCCTCCGATAATTATTTTACAAGTGTGCCGTTATGATTACCTAAAACGGCAGAAACAATGTTTTGGGGGTTATTAAGGTTGAATACAAGAATTTCGATACCGTTATCCATACAAAGAGAAGCGGCGGTGGAATCCATAACGTGAAGCTCCTTCGCCAACACATCGTGATGGGTAAGCGTATCGTATTTTTTAGCATTGGGATTTGTTTTGGGGTCGCTATCATAAACGCCGTCTACGTTGGTTGCCTTAAATATTACGTCGGCGCCGATTTCAACACCGCGAAGCGCGGCGGCAGTATCAGTAGAGAAAAACGGATTACCCGTTCCGCAACCGAAGATTACTACCCTGCCCTTCTGGAGATGGCGGATTGCTTTATTGCGGATATACGGCTCTGCAATCTGGCGCATTTCAATAGCCGTCTGAACACGGGCGGTAACGCCAAGCTGCTCTAATGCATCACAAAGAGCCAAAGAATTAATTGTGGTTGCAAGCATTCCCATATGGTCGGCGCGTGTTCTGTCCATTTTACCGCTTGAACGACCACGCCAGAAATTACCGCCACCTACAACGATTGCAATTTCAACACCTAAATCAACACATTCCTTGATACTCTGACAAACCTCTGTAACCTTATCGAAATCAATTCCCGTTCCCTTTTCGCCGGCTAAAACCTCACCGCTGAGCTTAAGAAGAACGCGCTTATAAACAGGTTCCATATCCCACACTCCAAAACATAGTATTTTTATCTATATTATTTTACAATATAGCAGTATTAAAGTCAACAAAAACACACGCGGTATTTTTATTTTTTAAGGATATTTCTTTTTACCCACCTAAAGATAAATACAACAAAATTTTTAATTTGCTTTGAAAACACGTTATAAACCAAGCTTAAAACTGCACAAAGCGGAAAAGCGGCAATAAAACCGTATATCAGATTTTCGGCATAGGAATTAAATTTAAACATGAGAAGTGCAATCGTAATGCCGTAAAGCATAAATTTAAGCATAAAAATCCCAAACACCGTTTTTTTAGAGCTTTTATGCAAGGTTTTCATTTGCCATATCAGTAGCAGAAACTGAACGGCGCCTAAAATCGCACCTATAAAAAATGCAAGCATTAAAACAGCCTCCTTACGTTTATTTCATTCCTTAAAAGCGTTATTTGTTCGGCGCTTCCAAGACCCCTTGTAAATGCGGTAGCGCTACCTGCCGCAACGCCAGTACAAAGTGCTTCTTCCATGGTCTTACCGCAATTTATTTCGGCAACGAAGCCTGCAACAGTACTATCGCCCGAACCTACGGTATTTACAACCTTGCCCTTTGGTGCATTGGCATAAAACGCACCGTTTTCCTTTATAAGCACAGCGCCCTTTTCACCCATAGAAACCAACACGTTCAAAGCACCCATATCCAAAAGCCTTTTGCCGTATTGCACCGCATCATCAATTTCAACTATTTCTACGCCGAACACAGTGCCTAATTCCTTGTGGTTAGGCTTTACTAAAAACGGTCTATATTTAAGACTTTCGGTAAGCGTTGCGCCTTCGGCATCAACAACAAAATTTATATTCTTGCCCTCAAGATGCGCCATAATATCGGCATAGCTTATTTCTACGCCCGCGGGAATACTGCCCGAAAGACATAAATAATCGCCGCTTCCGATGTTATCAAGTTTATAATAAAGTTTTTCTATAGCCTTTTTATCAATAACGGGACCACCCGCATTAATATCGGTATCCTGTCCCGTATGAAGTTTAACGTTTATGCGGGTAAGTCCGCTTTGCAACCGCACGAAATCGGTAATTATATTCGCCTTGCAAAGACGTGTTAAAAGCTCGGCACCCGTAAAGCCTGCGGCAAAGCCCAAGGCGGTACTGTACACACCTAATTCCTTTAGCACATAGGACACGTTAATACCCTTGCCGCCAAATGTTATTTCGGTATCGTTTGCGCGGTTTACCGAGCCTAAATTTATCTCATCAAAAAATATATTGTAATCCAGAGCGGGATTCAAAGTTAGCGTGTAAATCATAATTACTCCTACTTCAGTGTATCAGCAATTTTTAAAATAAGCTCCTCGGTATTTTCCCAACCAAGACACGGGTCAGTAATTGACTTACCGTAGATATGCTCACCTATCTTTTGCGCGCCGTCCTCAATGTAGCTTTCTATCATAAGACCCTTAACAAGCTTTTTGATATCATCATTATGGTTTCGGCTGTATACGACGTCCTTGGCTATTCTTATCTGTTCTAAATACTGCTTGTTCGAGTTGGCGTGATTGGTATCCACGATAACGGATGGATTTTTAAGTCCGTATTCATCATAGGCTTCGCTAAGGCGCATCAAATCCTCATAATGATAATTAGAGATGCATCTGCCCGTAAAATCAACATACCCGCGCAGAATTGCGTGGGCGTACGGGTTGCCGTGACTTGCAACCTCCCAACCGCGATAAAGGAAGGTGTGTGAGCCCTGCGCCGCCTTAATTGAATTCATCATAACGGTAATATCTCCGCTTGTCGGATTTTTCATACCTACAGGCTCATCTATACCGCTTGAAATAAGGCGGTGCTGTTGATTCTCAACCGAACGCGCGCCCACCGCTACGTAGGCTAAAAGGTCGGATAAATAACGGTGGTTTTCAGGATACAGCATTTCATCTGCGCAAGAAAAACCGTAATCGCGAAGCGCACTCATATGAAGGTGACGGATTGCAAGAATTCCGTTTAACATATCGGGACGCTCCTCGGGATTCGGCTGATGGAGCATACCCTTATAGCCCTCACCCGTTGTGCGCGGCTTGTTGGTATAAATTCGCGGTATAATTATGAGCTTATCTGAAACCTTGTCGGCCACACCCTTAAGTCTTCCGATGTAATCAAGCACCGCTTCCTCGTTATCTGCAGAGCACGGACCGATAATAAGAATAAATTTATCACTCTCTCCGCTGAAAACCGCGGCAATCTCACGGTCACGCGCCGCCTTTTCCTTTTCCATCTTTTCGGTTAACGGATACTGTTTTTTTATCTCCTGCGGTATAGGCAGTTTCCTTAAAAATTCCATATTGCTCATATAATTTTTTCACCCTCGTTGAATGTTTTAATATCCTTAAGTGTCACAATTTACCTCTATCCCAAGAGTCTGTATTTTATCAAAATAATCGGGAAAGCTTTTGCTTACCGCCTCGGCGCCCCTTATTTCCCCGCCCGTTATACTGCAAAGAAGCGATAGTGCCATAACAATACGGTGGTCGTTATGACCGCACAGCACACTGTTAGGTTCACTTAATGTACCGCCATGCACCGTTACTGAATTTTCACCTACGGTAACGGTAATGCCAAATTCACTGAGTTCCTGCCTCATAACTTCGGCACGGTCGCTTTCCTTTATTTTAAGGCGCGCAGTACCCGTAAAATGCGCACCACCCTTTACGCCCGATAGCGCAAACATAACGGGCGCCAAATCGGGGCAATCGGAAAGGTCGAATTCACGCTGACCCGACATTAAATCAGCATACATCTTTTTATAAATTCTATCGCCTTGAATACTTTTTTCATCGAGTCCCGTAACAAAAACATCGCCGCCTATAAGATTAAAGCCATCTAAAAACGCCGCATTTGAATAGTCACCCTCAACCGTGATATCCCGCGCTGCATATTTTTGTCCGCGCGTTATTTTATATTCCGCGTCGCCTTCACGCACGATTATACCAAAGGCAGAGAGCGTATCGACAGTCATCGCAACGTAGGGTCTGCTTTCAAAAATGCCTTCAACACAAATAGTACTTTCTGTGGGCACAAACGGCAAAGCGAACATAAGACCCGATATAAACTGGCTTGAAATATTACCCGCTACGGTATATTTACCGCCCTTTAGTTTGCCGCAAACCGTAATAACATTTTCTTCTTTTCGGAAAACTATATTATCCTTTTTTGCGATTTCCTCGTAAACCGTAAGATTGCGATTAAAAAGGCGGGTAGCACCAGTAAATGTAACCTTGCTGTCCGATAGCATACAAAGCGGAATAAGAAAACGAAGTGTACTGCCGCTCTCCCTGCAGTCAAGGGTACAATTCTTTATGTTTTGAGGCACAAGACCGCCTAAATACACGCTATCTTCCCCACGCTTTACGGTAGCGCCCAATTTTTCAAGACAATCAAGCGTAGCGCTTATATCATCACTATAGGCAATATTGCTAACCGTGGCGCCACTTGACAACGCCGCACAAATAAGCGCTCTGTGTGCTGCTGATTTAGAGGGCGGAGCCGCAACAGTACCTACCGCTCGTGACGGTTTTATTTGTACTGTCATACTGTATCACCCGATTTTTGAGCAAGATAATCCATAGCCTGCAAATAACCGTCGGTTCCCTGTCCCGCTATTGTTTTAACACAATATTCACGAACATAGCTTATCTGACGGAAATCCTCACGCGAGGATACGTCCGAAATGTGCACCTCTACAGTAGGAATGCCAACCGCCTTTAGCGCATCAAGCAAAGCTACGCTTGTATGTGTATATGCGGCGGGATTTATAACAATGCCGTCATACTTTTTATATGCCGACTGTATGCACGATACAAGCTTCCCCTCACAGTTAGACTGAAAAAGCTTAACCTTTATTCTGCGTGTTTTCGCGTGATTTTTTATTTTTTTGCAAAGATTTTTATATGTGTCCTTACCGTATAAATCGGGCTCACGAATACCGAGCATATTAATATTAGGACCATTTATAATCAAAAGCTTCATAAATACAAAACTTCCTTCTTTATTTGCTTATCCAATCGGTGCCGAAGCGTAGCGCCAACATATCGGCAAGCACCAAGGCAGTAACACTGTCGGCTACTATCCGCGCGCGATGTACTATGCAGGGGTCGTGTCTGCCCTTTGCCGCAAGTACCGTTTCGGTGTTATCCCGCATATCAACCGTATGTTGCTCTATAGAAATTGTGGGGGTCGGCTTAATAGCGGTACGGAATATTATGGGCATTCCGTTTGAAATACCGCCCTGTATACCGCCGCTATTATTTGTGAGCGTTATAACCTTGCCGTTTTGTGCCGAAAATGCATCGTTTGCCACGCTTCCCTTAAGGTCGGCAATACTAAAGCCGGCGCCAAACTCAACACCCTTTACGGCAGGGATAGAAAAAAGCGCGTGGGAAAGTGTTCCCTCTAACGTATCAAACCACGGCTCACCCACACCTGCGGGCAAACCGAAAACTGCCGTTTCAAGCACGCCGCCGATACTGTCGCCCTCACTTTTCACCTGTTTGATTTTGTTAATCATACTGTCCTTTACCGCACCGTCAAGCACGGCAAATTCTAAATTGGAAAGAGCCTTTATATCATCCTGATAATTTGAAAATTCGCGGTCATTGATACCGCCCAAGCGCTTAATATGCGTGCCGATATATATGCCCTTTTTGTTAAGCGCGGGCATAATTATACCTGCCGCCGCAACTAACGCCGCCGTTATTCTGCCACTAAAATGACCGCCGCCGCGGTAATCCTGAAAACCGTTATATTTAACGTTTGCGGCAAAATCCGCGTGGGACGGACGCGCCTTATACGCCATTTCACCGTAATCGGAAGAATGTGTATCAGCATTTTCTATTACTATACAAATCGGTGTCCCCGTAGTTTTACCTTCAAATACACCGCTTAAAATTTTAAAGTTATCGGCTTCGCGGCGCGGTGTGGAAATACTTCCTATAGGACGGCGAAGGGTAAGCATATCGGCAATAAAATCAAGGTCTACATCTATACCTGACGCTACACCGTCAAGCACGGCGCCGATAGCCTCACCGTGACTCTCACCAAAAAGAGTTACGGTAAGTGAAGTACCTAAAGTATTTTTCATTTAATACACCGCCTTTATTTCTTCACAAAATTCTCTAAAAGGTAACTGCTTTATATTAAAGCTACCTATTTCATCGACAAATACCGCGTTAATGAAATCACCGCTCATTTTTTTATCGTGGCGCATAGCTTCAATAATTTTCTCGGTATCCACCGTTATTTCACAGGGTAAATTTAACTTCTTTAAAACGGATAACAGTCTTACCCTTACCTCTGCGCTGCACATCGGTAGCATACCAAGCGCTACACATTCACCGTGATAAAGCGTAGGGGTGTTGCACTCGATGGCGTGACCTACCGTATGACCGAAATTAAGCACGCGGCGTACACCGTTTTCCTTTTCGTCCGCCTCTACAACGCTTTTCTTTATTTTAAGCGAACACTCAATTATTTTTTCTATTTGCTCAAGCGGATTTTCCTGCTCGAATATATTAAACAAGTCTTTATCGTGCGTAAGTGACATTTTAACGGCTTCGGCAAGACCGTTTGATATCATACGCTCATCTAATGTTTTTAGTGTATCGACATCGACTATTACACCCTTTGGTTGATGAAATGCACCTACGATATTCTTGAGTCCGCAAAAGTCTATTGCGGTTTTACCGCCGATTGATGAATCGACCTGTGAAAGCACGGTTGTAGGAATATTATAAAAATCAATACCGCGCATAAAGGATGCCGCGGCAAAGCCCGCCATATCGCCGACTACACCGCCACCTACCGCTACAACACAGTCACTGCGGGTGAATTCGGCGCAAACGAGCGCCTCTAATATCTTTTTATAGTTATCAAAATTCTTTGATTCTTCACCTTGGGGCAATACCAATACAATCGCTTCACGGCAGTTTGCGGCTACCGTTTCGGCATACTCTCTCGGTACACCATCATCGGTAACAACAAGTACGTTCCTATCAAGATTAAAATATTCGTGTGCGCTTTTAATCGCACCGCGTTTTAGGATTATATCGTATCCGCCAAAGGCGGTTTTTACGGGTATTATCATAAATTTACACCTTGATTTCCTTTTCAAAGCTACCTAAAATCTTAAGATTTGAACAACATTCAGATAAATCGGCAAGCATCGCCTTACCCTGATCACTATTGATATTTCCTTCACCCTCGGCATAGAAATAATATTCCCACACAAGTTCCTTCGTGGGTCTGCTTTTAAGCGCCTTAAGGTTAAAGCCGTGTTCACCGATGACCGATACTGCGCGACCGAGTGAGCCTGCGGCGTTGTTTACCGTAAAGAGCATTATGAAATGATTATCATTTACTGCGGGCGCCTTGGCGCTGCGACTGAATACCGCAAAACGTGTAGTATTCACATTGCTTTCATTTATATGACTTTCGAGCTTCGTAAGTCCGAATTTTTCTGCCGCTTCTTCACTGCCTATCGCGGCTATGTGAAGCGCTCCTGCCTCTGCGACCTGCTTTGCGGCAACGGCAGTGTTAACCGCCTCTACGGTAGTAAAGCCGTGTTTCTCGATATATGCCGCACATTGACCGAGTGCCTGCGGATGACTTATCACCTGCTTAATATCGCCAAGCGTAGCGCCCTTAACGCCAAGCAAATTCTGAATAATATCAGCTTCATACACGCCATTCACAACGAGTGAGCCAAAAAATGCTAAATCCATAACCTTTCCGACGTCACCGTTATAGCTGTTTTCAACAGGCAACAACGCGCAGTCACATTCACCGCTTAAGACAGAATTGTACGCCGCCTTAAAATCGGGAAAACCGATACAGTTTGCATCGGGAAAAATCCGCTCGGCAACTATGTTGGCAAAAGCGCCCTCTACACCGCTATATGCCACACGCATACCGTCAATCAAACGGTGCTGATACGCCTTTGAAACATCTATAGCGGTGCGAAGAAAGTTTATATAATAGGACTTATACTCTTCATTTTTTATAAGTCCTAAATTTCTAGCAATCAGTTGTTCTTCACGGGCAAAATCATCAATAATCATTCCGTGCTCACGCTTATATTCTGCCACAAGGCCAGCCGCATCCATTCTCTTTTCAAACAGCTCGGCAATTTTAGCATCGGTTTCATTTATGATTTCACGCGCTTTTTGAAGTTCATTCATTACTTGTTATACTCCTCATAAAGCTTTTTAAATGCAGGAAGTGAACGCTCTATCTGTTCGTATGATACACAATACGAAATACGAACGTAGCCATCCACACCGAAGCTGTCACTGGGCACCAGCAAAAGCTCGTGCTTTTTTGCCTTTTCGTAAAAGGCGTTGGCATCGGGCTCTAACGCCTTTACAAACAAATAGAATGCGCCCTTTGGCTCTACCGCCTCATATCCCATCTCGCTTAGACTGTTATACAAAAGGCGGCGGTTACGGTCGTACTTGCTTATGTCGGCGCACATACCGTCACACTCAAACGCTACTTTTTGCATAAGACTTGGTGCGCACACAAAGCCCATACTTCTGCCCGCACCGCAAACGGCGGCAAATATGTCGGCACTGTCCTGAGCTTTGGGGGATACGAATATGTAGCCTATACGCTCACCCGGTAAGGAAAGCGACTTACTGAAGGAATAGCAAACGACGGTATTATCGTAGTAGCAAGGCAAATATGGCACCGTACCCTCATAGCAAAGCTCACGGTAGGGTTCATCGGCGATAAGATAAATCGGGTGACCGATTTCCTCTGATTTTTCACCCAAAAGCTTTGCAAGAGCTATTACCTCATCCTCTGTTATAACAGCGCCCGTAGGGTTGTTTGGTGAGTTCACAATTATTGCGGCGGTCTTTTCGGTTATGGCGTTTTTGATACCTTCAAGATTAAGACCAAAGTCCTCTGCCGCCGGTACTCTAACACTTATAGCCCCCGCGTTAGCGGTAAACACACTGTATTCAGGGAAAAACGGAGCAAGCAATAAAACCTCGTCCCCTGCATTGCAAAGTGCTTTAAGACTGACTGTAAGGGATGCCGCGGCGCCACAGGTCATATAGATATTACCCATGTTAGCCTCAACACCAAAGCGGGTTTTTATATTCTCGGCAATTCTTGCGCGTACCGCATTGTCACCCGGTGCCGACGTATATCCGTGAAGCGCAACGCTATCACCCTTTATAAGAGTTGCAATGGTATCGTTTACTGCATCAGGCGCGGGAATGCTTGGATTACCAAGACTGAAATCATATACGTTTTCTTCCCCTATTTCTGCCTTTCTGCGCTTGGAATATTCAAATATTTCTCTGATAACCGATGCTTTTTTACCAAGCGCTTCCATATTTTTATTTAACATAGCACACACTCTCCGATTAAAATAAATTAAAAAATCCGCAAACGGTCGGCGCAAGAAAGCACCAACGGAATGCGGACTGTCTATCCTTTTTTAAAAAAGCACGAATTAAAGTGCTTGGTTTTTAAAAGAGGGCAGGCAGTCCGATGTAAAGTAATAAAAGTAAAAGAAACCGATTTTAGACATCTTTTTTGCCCCCTCTTAAATAATTTATATAAATAATACTCTTTTTATATATGAATGTCAAGACAAAAAACGGATTTTTATGTGTTTTTCCATAAAAATCCGTTTCGTTTATTTCCTTACTTACCCAAATCCTTCGTTCTGTCAAAGGATGCTTTTACGGCGTCTATCACGCTACCGCGGAAGCCGTTGCTTTCAAGGGCGTGAACACCTGCGATGGTGCTTCCGCCGGGTGAGCAAACCTCATCCTTAAGCGTGCCGGGATGCTTGTTTGATGTAAGCAGCAGTTCCGCCGCGCCCGACAACGTTTGCGATGCGTATAAAAGCGCCTTGTCACGCGGCAGTCCGCACTCAACCCCCGCGTCTGCCATTGCTTCTGCAAACATATAAACGAATGCAGGTCCGCAACCCGAAACCGCCGATGCGGCATCAATAAGCTTTTCATCAATGCGGTCTAATTTACCCGCAAATTGCAGCGCGGTACAAAACTCCTCAACCTCACTATCGGTTATTACGGGACAGGTGCAAAATAAAATCATACCCTTACCCACACCAACGGGGGTATTCGGCATTATACGGATAATGGGGTATTTAGCACCAAGCATTTCGTTAAAAGCTGCAATCGGAATACCCGCCGCCATAGTAACGAGGATAAATCTGTCCTCTCTCTCCTTCAAAACATCGGATATTTCAGAAAGTGCCACTGCCATAACCTGCGGCTTTACACCGATAAAAATATATTTTGCATGCTTGGCTACGGTACGCGAATCACACGCTACACAACCCAGTTTTTCTGCTAAAGCATTTGCTTTTTCCTCGCACTTATCGGATAC
>JAXJYT010000253.1:0-1959 GCA_036306845.1 Acutalibacteraceae bacterium
GAAAAGAACGGCGATACCTATATCGGCTACGGCTACGAGGCAACCGACCCTGTATACTGGGCAATTTCCAATGGCGGCAAAAAGATTATCAAGAAAGACGGTAAGTATCTGTTCAATATGGGCTCATCACAGTACCTTAAGGGTATACAATTTGCTTATGAGCTCTACAATACCCATAAGATAACCGGCGATAAGGCAAAGGCTTCCGAATTTCTTTGGGGCGACGGCAAGGTTGCAATGTACTTAAGTCTTCCGGGCAAGGGCTCATCACATATGGAAAAGCTTGGTTCTAAGAATGTAGGCTTCACATACATCCCGAAGGGTCCCGATGTTAAGGATTATATAGGTACCGTTGAGGAAACCACAGCGTTTGCAATTCCCGCTACTGTTAAGAACCCCGATGCTATGGCTCAGATTATGTATGACTTTACATATCCATATAAGTGGAGAGCCACTCTTGAGGAGCAGTTAGAGGTGCATATGGGTGACGCAGAATCCTTAAAGGCTGCTATGAACCTTACGAACAATGCCAATGCGAATATGGACTTAATGCCGCTTTATTCTTATATTCGTGAGGTTAGCATAAGTGGCTTCGGTATATTCGAGCAAACCTCACCGCAAGGCTTTGTGGCATCCGTTCAGGCGGCGGCTCAGGCTGAGGTGGACAGCGTTTGGGGACAATAATTTTTAAAGAGGTTATAGTATGATTATCAACAGAAAAGCCATCCGTGTAATAAGTCTTATCTGTGCTTTGAGCTTAGTGTTTACCGTTATCTGCTCGGCACAGGGCAGTGCGCAGGATATACAGGGTGACCAAATACAATTTAATACGGATGAACTTTCTGCTGATATTTTTGCCGATTATATGGGAAGATGGGAGAACCCCATCTTCCCCAAGGGTACAATCGGTATTGTAGAAAGTGATACGCTCTACAATACGGGTGATAGCATTAACACTACCGTAAATGTAAATGAAAGCGGTCTTTATGCGCTTAAAATCTGTTATATGGCAGAGGCGGGTTCTACAGATACGCCATCGTTTAGTGTAGCAATAGGGGGAAGTCTGCCTTATTACGAGGCATCAAATATTCTTTTACCAAAAATGTATCGCGATGACTATAGCGCTTATGGAGATTCGGCGCTCACAAATGAATCTATTCCCGAACAAATCGAAATTACAGAGTACAGTGAGTATTATTGCTTTGATACGATTGGTTACTATGGCGGAATGCTATATTTTTATTTGGAAAAGGGCGAAAATGCGGTTTCCCTTACCGTGAAATCGGGTAGCGTGTATATTAAAAGCGCCGCATTTACATATTATGAGAATCCAACTGATTACAAATCAGTTAAACAAAATCTCATTGAGGATAAATACACAGGCGAAAGCCTTGCTTTTGAAAGCGAAAAGATGGATAAAAAGTCCAATACATCGGTGTTGGCAATAAATGATGCATCAAGTGCATCGGTAAGCCCGTCAAGTCCTACCGACAAGCTTATAAATGCGGTGGGCGGCAGTAATTTTGCCGAGGCGGGTCAGTATATTGAGTGGAAATTTACCGTCCCAAAAGACGGATTATATAACATAACATTTAAGTACCGTCAGGAAATCAATGTGGGTATGAACAGCTACCGCCGAATTTTAATAGACGGGGAAGTTCCTTACAGCGAACTTGAACAGTACGCTTTTCCTTATAACAGTACATTTACAAAGGAAACACTTAATGTGAACGGTGAAGCAATGCAGTTTGCGCTAAGTAAAGGTGAGCACACCCTTCGTATGCAGGTGGTGATTGGCGGTCTGTCTGAGCTTTTGCCGTATGTTAATAAGGTTGTAAATACACTTACCGAGGATTATCGCAGAATTATTATGATAACAGGTACCAAGCCTGACACGCTGCGTGATTATTTCCTTGAAAATTCAATTCCAGAAACACTGGAGTCATTAGCGGCGCAAAA
>JAXJYT010000254.1:0-9403 GCA_036306845.1 Acutalibacteraceae bacterium
ATCCTTCATATCACCATGAATATTTGGGTCATCAGCAATCTTATTTCCGTCTTTATCAACGTTTGATTCATAAAGATTGATCATAATGTTACCCATAGTAAATGTATTGGTTACGGTTGCCTGGTGGGCAAGGAATGCGATTGTTGTAAGCACGGTTGCTACAACAAGGACTACTGCTGACAAAGTCAGCAAAGCGGACAGTAAGAGTTTCTTTTTCATTTTTAAATTCCTCAAAAAAAATTTTTATTATAGAATGTCTTACGACATGTTCTACCTAAATTTGTTCTTCCGTTTCGGGCTTGTCCGGATTTTCTGCTTGCACCTTATTTTCTTCTGCGCCAAAAATCAATTCAGTAAGCGTTGATAAGAAAACGAACAAAGCACAAACGCCGATTACAATAAACGTTCCGGGTGGCTTTTGAATAAAGTTTGAAACAAATCCTAAAAGTGGGATTGAAAAAATCGGTTTACCGATTATCTTTTCGGGATAAAGCTTAAATGCATCAACCATTTGGTTCGCATCACCCTTGGTCTGATAGTAAAGTCTTCCGTCGTCATCGTGCAAAATATCATTTACACGGTGGGTTACAACATTACCATCCATATTGTATGTAACAGTATCACCCTTTTTAAAAGTTACAGGGTCCACGTTTCTGACGTATATAATAGAACCGACGTGAAAGTGGGGTTCCATTGAACCGGATAAAACAGTGTAAGGTTTAAATCCAATAACCCTGATACCTGCAAGTAAAATCGCAAGTATAACAGCGATAGAAACGATTATAATCGTGGCAATTTTCCAGAAGTTTTTTATCACTTTTACCATTCTTTCCAAGACACAATCCCCCCTTATAATATATTTAATTTTTATATAACATAAATACAGAAAATTCAACATATTATTGTTATTTTTTCTAAATATTGCAATTTTTTTATTAAAATGATAAAATACAATCGGTGATGTAATTTGAAACATGAAATTTTGTTAGCAAGTCCTCCAATTTTACGGGATTTTTTAACCTACAATGAAACCATTCGCGGCAAATCCGCTAAATCAGTTGAAGAATATTTTCTTGACCTTCAAACCTTTTTCAGATATATATTACTTGTTCGCGGTAAGGTAGACAGTAAACAGGATTTTGATACGATAAGTATTGAATCGGTCGACGCAGAACTGATAAGCAGTATAACTATTTCCGACCTATACTCATTTATCGTTTACTGTAAAAACGAACGAGGGAATCAATCGGCTTCAAGAGCACGGAAAACCGCTACCCTGCGAATATTTTTCAAGTATTTAACATCACAAATTCACTTGCTTGAAACGAATCCCGCTGAAATGCTTGAGGCTCCAAAGGTAAAACAAAGCTTGCCAAAGCACTTAACACTTGAAGATTCACTTGAGTTACTTCAAAGTATAGATGGACCCAATAAGGAACGTGACTACTGTATAATAACGCTATTTTTAAATTGCGGTATGCGTTTATCAGAGCTTGTTGGTCTGAATTTAAGTGATATACGACCTGACGGTACAATGCGTTTGCTTGGTAAAGGCAATAAAGAAAGAATGGTTTATATCAACGATGCTTGTCGCGAAGCTATTTCGGCATATATAGCAGTAAGACCAAATGATGCTATTCAATACAGTGACAGAAACGCATTATTTATTAGCCGTAATAAGCGAAGAATTAGTAATAAAACAGTTCAACATATTGTAAAAACATATCTTGAGAAAGCGGGACTTGGCGGTCAGGGCTTTTCAACACACAAATTAAGACACACCGCAGCAACGCTTATGTATCAGCACGGTGACGTTGATATAAGAGTTCTTAAAGATATTTTAGGACATTCAAACCTTGGTACAACTCAAATTTACACTCATATTTCAAACACTCAAATAAAAAATGCTATTGATTCAAATCCGCTATCAAGCGTAAAAAAGAAGCCTTAACCAATTTGGTTAAGGCTTCTTTCAGTATGATTTACTAAAACGGAATAATGGGACCATGGTCACCTTCAATAGTTGTTTCACCCGAAGCATCAACAACAGGGTTAGGTTGTGAGTTGTTTTCGGTGTTTGTGGTACCAACGTTGCTTTCTTGTGAAGAAACAGTTGAATCATTTAAAGATGGTGTCGTACTTTGATTGCTGGTAGTATCGCTTCCTTGTGTATCGTTTGATGAAGAATCAGTACTCTCGGTATTATCCTTGTTAGAGGACTGAGGACCCTTTGAAGGACCGTAAACATCCTTATTACCGCAAGCGGAAAAACAAGTAACGACAAGCGTTAATGCACAAATAGTTGCAAAAATTTTAAGAACAGTTTTCATAAACATCCCTCGCAAAAATATTTTACTTTATTATAATAACAAATAAAATCTTTTTTTGCAAGAACTATTTAAAGTATTATACAAACAAGGCCGTTACAACCGTCGTTTATTACGCGTTCTATGGTTTCTTGTACCCTCATCCTTGCATCAACGGGCATACGAGCAAGTTTTGTATGAAGTCCCTCGTTCACAAGCTCGTGTAATGATTTTCCGAATATGTTTGAATCCCAAATCTTTACAGGATTTTCCTCAAACTCGCTTAAAAGATACATAATCAGGTCCTCGGATTGCTTTTCACTACCTACTATCGGACTAACCTCGGTTGTAATATTAGCCTTCATAAGATGGATTGATGGCGCAGAAGCACGCAGACGTACACCGTATCTTCCGCCCTGTTTTACAATTTCAGGTTCTTCAAGTGATAGCTCCTCAATTGATGGCATAACGATACCGTAGCCGGTAGCTTCCACTTCATCAAGAGCATCCTTTACACGCATATAATCGCGTTTCATTTTTGCAAGTTCTGTTATGCACTCCATAAGCTCCTGCTCATCTGAAATTGATAATCCGGTTGACTCTGCCAATATTTTGTAGAAAAGTGATGGAATTGTCCTTATCTTTATATCAATACTTCCACGCCCTAAATCAATATTTATAACCTTTGTACCGTCAGTATTAATATTTTCTATGAATTCATTATCAAAAGCACCTATATCCCTTATGCGGGAAATAGAGCTAACCGCGCGTTTTAAAGTTTCGTTTAAATCAAGACGCAGCCAATGATTAAGCGGTAAAGAATTTATCCAAAGCGGATAATCCACATTAATCTCTTTAATCGGGAACTCATAAAGGATTTTGGATAAAATATCCTTTATATTACCATCATCAAGCTCAAGGCAATTAACTGCAATTACAGGAACGTTGTATTTCTTAGAAATATTTTCTGCGCAGTCCTGTGCCTCATCGGACTCGGGATACATACAGTTGAGTAATACTATAAATGGTTTATTTATTTCTTTGAGTTCGGCTATGACACGTTCTTCTGCTTCGGCATATTCCTCACGTGGAATATCACTTATACTGCCATCCGTTGTGATTACAAGACCGATTGTAGAATGTTCGTTTATAACTTTTTTCGTGCCTATTTCTGCCGCCATATTAAAAGGAATTGATTCAGAAAACCAAGGTGTTTTAACCATACGCGGCTCATCGCCTTCAATATAACCCAAAGCGCTCGGTACAATATAACCAACGCAGTCAATAAGTCGAACGTTCATAGCCGCATTTTCATCAATATTTATGTTTACACCCTTTTCAGGAATAAATTTTGGCTCAGTAGTCATAATTGTTCGGCCTGATGAGGACTGCGGAAGCTCGTCATTTGCACGTTCACGCTCATAATCCTCTTTTATATTAGGCATAACCAATTTATCCATAAACTGCTTAATAAAGGTTGATTTTCCCGTTCTTACGGGTCCTACAACGCCTATGTAGATATCGCCGCCCGTCCTTTTGGCAATATCGTGATATATGCTTGTATTTGCCATAAATATTCCTCCGAAACTTTTTTGTTCTATTTGATGATATGAGGAAAAAATATATATTATGACAATAAAAATGCCCTACCGGTTAAGGTAGGGCAACTTTTTAATTAGAATAAACCGGTTATTTTACCGTCAGAATCAACGTCAATGCGCTCTGCCGCAGGAGATTTCGGAAGTCCCGGCATTGTAAGAATATCACCGGTTAAGACAACGATAAATCCTGCACCTGCTGATATTTTCACATTTTTGATTGTAACGGTAAAGTTTTCAGGTACGCCGAGCTTTGTCGGATCATCAGAAAAGCTATACTGTGTTTTAGCCATACAAACGGGACAATTTTGGAAACCAAGCTCAGTAAGCTGAGCAATCTGCTTTTTAGCATTAGGCATAACGGTAATTCCATTACCGCCGTATACCTTTTTAACTATTGCTTCAATTTTTTCTTCAATTGTACCGTCAAGCTCATAAGAGAAGGTGAAATCACCCTTTTCTTCTTCACAAAGGCGTACAACCTCACGTGCGAGGTCCTCACCACCCTTGCCTCCATCGGCCCAAACGGTTGAAAGAACAGTGTTAACACCAAGCTCACGGCATTTTGCGATTATAAAGTCAATTTCCGCATCTGTATCGGTCGGGAAACGGTTAACCGCAACAACACAAGGAAGCTTGTAAACATTCTTCATATTTGAAACGTGGCGTAAAAGATTTGGAATACCTTTTTCCAAAGCTCCGATATCCTCGTTCGCAAGCTCACTTTTAGCAAGACCGCCGTGCATCTTAAGTGCGCGCACTGTTGCAACTACAACAACTGCATCGGGTGTAAGACCTGCCATACGGCACTTTATATCAAGAAACTTTTCCGCACCCAAATCTGCGCCAAAACCTGCTTCAGTAACAGTATAATCACCCATTTTGAGTGCCATTTTTGTAGCCATAACCGAATTACAACCGTGTGCAATATTAGCAAACGGACCGCCGTGAACAAACGCAGGAGTACCCTCAAGTGTTTGAACAAGATTAGGCTTAATTGCATCCTTTAAAAGCGCAGTCATAGCGCCTGCAGCCTTTAAATCACCGCAAGTAACAGGCTTATCGTCATAGGTATAACCAACAATGATGCGAGAAAGTCTATCCTTAAGGTCGCTTATTGAATTAGCAAGGCACAAAACTGCCATAATTTCACTTGCAACAGTTATATCAAAGCCATCCTCACGCGGAACACCGTTTGCCTTACCGCCCATACCGTCTACAACAAAACGAAGCTGACGGTCATTCATATCAACGCAACGCTTCCAAGTAATCTTACGAACGTCAATACCAAGTGTGTTGCCTTGCTGAATATGGTTATCAAGCATTGCGGCAAGAAGATTATTTGCAGCACCTATGGCGTGAAAGTCACCCGTAAAGTGAAGATTTATATCTTCCATGGGAACAACCTGAGCATATCCACCGCCTGCAGCACCACCCTTAACACCGAAAACGGGGCCCAAAGATGGTTCACGAAGAGCAACAGTTACATCCTTGCCGATACGGCGAAGGCCGTCGGCAAGACCAATTGTTGTTGTTGTTTTTCCCTCACCTGCAGGGGTAGGAGTAATTGCGGTAACAAGAATAAGCTTACCGTCCTTGCGGTCCTCATCAAGTAAGGAAAGGTCGATTTTAGCCTTGTAGTTACCATACTGCTCGATGTACTTTTCATCAACGTGAGCGGCAGCTGCAATTTCCTTAATATTCTTCATTTTACAGCTTTGTGCAATTTCAATATCAGATAAATATGCCATAACACGCTCTCCTTAATTATTTAAAATATTTAACTGCTGCCTTAAACATACGGATATCGTATTCACCGGGAACATTCTTATAGAGTCCATCGCCGATACGCTCACTGTGTCCCATTTTACCGAATACACGACCGTCAGGTGAAGTAATACCTTCAATAGCATACATAGAATCGTTGGGGTTAAAGTGAACATCACTTGTAGCATTTCCGGAAAGGTCAACATACTGTGTAGCAATCTGACCGTTTTCGGCAAGTTTCTTAATAAGCTCCTCGGATGCTAAGAATCTACCTTCACCGTGTGAAATCGGCACGGAATAAACGTCACCAACGTTAGTAAGTGATAACCAAGGTGACTTGTTAGAAGCGATTCTTGTACGAACAATACGCGACTGGTGACGCGCGATTGTGTTAAACGTAAGCGTAGGACAGTTTTCATCGGTATCAATAATCTTACCGTAAGGTACAAGACCAAGCTTTATAAGGGCTTGGAAGCCGTTGCAAATACCGCACATAAGACCGTCTCTGTTATCGAGAAGGTCGGTTACGCCCTCTTTAATAGCTGCGTTGCGGAAGAAAGCAGTAATAAACTTACCGCTACCATCTGGTTCATCACCGCCAGAGAAGCCACCAGGGATAAATATCATTTGAGAATCCTTAAGTTCCTTAGCAAAATTCTCAACACTACGTTGAATTCCCGAAGCAGAAAGATTGTTGATTACAAGTATCTGCGGCTCGGCACCTGCATCACGAACTGCTTTAGCACTGTCGTATTCACAGTTTGTACCGGGGAACGCAGGGATAAGAACCTTCGGTTTTGCGGTTTTAATAGCAGGTGTCGGATAGTTGCTTGCCTTAAACTCGAAATTCTTCATAGGTGTTTTGCGGTCGGCAATATTGCAACTATAAACACTTTCAAGTTTATCCTCGTAAATACCAAGAAGCTTTGTAAGGTCTACAGATACATCACCTAAAGTAATTTCGTTCTTATCAGTAATAACACCTAATAGTGCGGCGCCATCAATTTCCTCAGTTGCCTCAACAACAAAGGAAGCATAATTGTAGCCAAAAATATCTTCAACGTCTAATAAATCAGCGTTAAAATCAAATCCCAAAGCGTTACCGAAGCACATCTTCATAATTGCCTCGCCTATACCGCCGATACCGGGTGTATAACAAGATACAACCTTGCCCTCACGAACGAGTGATGTAACCTTATCAAAGGTATTAATTAACGATTCGGTTTTGGGTAGGTCTGTACCGCCAAGGTCAAACTCGGGTGCAATAAGATAAACCTTATTTCCCGCATTTTTGAACTCGGGAGAAATTATATCCTTAATCTTTTCGGTTGTAACTGCAAAGGATACAAGTGTAGGCGGAACGTCAATATCCTCAAACGTACCACTCATAGAATCCTTACCGCCAATAGAACCGATTTGTAATTCTTTTTGTGCTTTAAAAGCGCCAAGCAACGCAGCAAGAGGCTTACCCCAACGCTTACCATCCTTACCTGGACTTTCAAAATATTCCTGGAAGGTTAAGTATACATCTTCAAATTTAGCGCCTGTAGCAATAAGTTTTGCAACCGACTCAACAACTGCAAGATATGCGCCGTGATAAGGACTTTGCTCCATAATAAAGGGATTATAACCCCAAGACATAAGCGAGCAATCATCGGTATGCTTCTTTTCAACCGAAATCTTTTGTACCATTGCCTGAATAGGTGTGAGCTGCTCTTTACCGCCAAAGGGCATAAGAACTGTACCTGCGCCAATTGTGGAGTCGAAACGCTCGGAAAGACCGCGTTTTGAGCAAATATTTAGATCAGAAGCGATTTTTTCATAATTTTCGGTAAATGTACCGTTAATTTCTTTAGCCTTTAATTCGGGCTTTTTGGGAGTAATTACGATATGCTTATCCGCACCGTTTGAATTAAGAAACTCGCGACTGATATCAACTATCTTTTTACCGTTCCAATTCATAACAAGTCGGGGTTCTTCCTTAACAACGGCTACCGGAAACGCTTGTAAGTTTTCTGTTGCAGCAAGCTTTAAGAAAGCATCAACGTTATGAGGCTCTACAACAACCGCCATTCTTTCTTGAGATTCACTTATTGCAAGCTCCGTACCGTCAAGACCTTCATACTTTTTAGGAACGGCATTCAAGTCAATTTCAAGACCGTCTGCCAACTCACCGATAGCAACCGAAACACCGCCCGCACCAAAGTCGTTACAACGCTTAATCATAAGCGTTGCTTCCTTATTTCTGAAAAGACGCTGAAGCTTACGTTCCTCGGGCGCATTACCCTTTTGCACCTCTGCGCCACAGGTTTCAACCGATTGTGCATTGTGTGCTTTAGATGAGCCTGTAGCACCACCGATACCGTCGCGACCTGTACTGCCGCCTAAAAGTATTACAATATCACCGGGCGTGGGACACTCGCGGCGAACGTTTTCGGCAGGAGCGGCTGCAATAACTGCGCCGATTTCCATACGCTTTGCCGCATAACCGGGATGATAAATTTCATCAACAATACCTGTGGCAAGACCAATTTGGTTGCCGTAGGAAGAATAACCCGCCGCAGCAGTAGTAACAATTTTTCTTTGAGGTAACTTACCTTTAATCGTTTCATTAACAGGTTTAAGCGGATCTGCCGCGCCCGTAACACGCATAGCGCCGTAAACATAAGAACGACCTGAAAGCGGGTCACGAATAGCACCGCCGATACAAGTTGCCGCGCCACCAAAAGGCTCGATTTCAGTGGGGTGGTTGTGTGTTTCATTCTTAAACAATAAGAGCCACGGCTCAGTAACACCATCAACATCTACGTTAATCTTAACGGTACAAGCATTAATCTCTTCTGATTCATCCAACTTTTCAAGCTTTCCGTTTTCTTTAAGATATTTAACCGCAACGGTTGCAATATCCATAAGGCAAATCGGTTTAGTGCGACCAAGCTCCTTACGAACGGCAATATACTCATCATATGCGCTTTGTAAAAGCTCATCCTCAAACTTAACATCATCAATTACAGTAAGGAAGGTTGTATGACGGCAGTGGTCAGACCAATACGTGTCTATCATACGAATTTCTGTGATTGTAGGATTACGGTTTTCGGATTTAAAGTAGTTCTGACAAAAAGCAATGTCATCTGCATCCATCGCAAGACCGTAGTCGCGAACAAATGCTTCAAGACCCTCGCGGTCAAGGTCTAAAAATCCTTCAAGCACCCTAACCTCGGTAGGAATTTCATACTTCATTTGAAGTGTTTGAGGAAGCTCAAGCGTTGCTTCCCTTGCTTCTACGGGGTTAATTACATACTTCTTTATTTCAGAAATCCGGGCATCGCTCAAGTTACCGTAAAGCGCATAAACCTTTGCGGTACGAATAGTAGGACGCTCACCCTGAGAAATTATCTGTATACACTGCGCCGCAGAATCTGCGCGTTGGTCAAACTGACCGGGCAAGAATTCAACAGCAAATACGTATGCTCCTTCAAACTTTGTTTCGCGGGTTGCAATATCAAGCTGAGGTTCAGAAAATACGGTATTTACCGCATAATCAAACAAATCCTTCTCGATATTTTCAACGTCGTAACGGTTGAGTATACGAACACCCTCAAGGCCTTCTATACCTACAAGCTGACGAAGCTCGCTTGCAAGCGCGTTTGCCTCATGGGCAAGCTCTGCCTTCTTTTCTACGTATATTCTGTAAACCATACTTTACTTTCCTTTCGTAAAACACGCTAAAGC
>JAXJYT010000255.1:0-2245 GCA_036306845.1 Acutalibacteraceae bacterium
CTTAACGTTGATAGCTGCACGAATAACAGCTGCGGTCTGCATCTTTGCAATCTCAGGATTGGTAACTGCAAGACGACAACCACGGTGACCCATCATGGGGTTAAATTCGTGGAGAGAAGAAATGATATTCTTGATATCAGCAACAGTTTTGCCCTGAGCATCTGCAAGAGCCTTAATGTCTGCTTCTTCAGTAGGAACGAATTCATGAAGCGGAGGATCAAGGAAGCGGATGCAAACGGGATTACCTTCAAGAGCTTCATAAAGCTTCTCAAAGTCGCCCTGCTGATAGGGAAGGATTTTAGCAAGTGCAGCCTCGCGAGCTTCAACTGTATCAGAGCAGATCATCTCACGGAAAGCGGCAATTCTTTCAGCCTCAAAGAACATGTGCTCAGTACGGCAAAGACCGATACCCTCAGCACCAAGCTCACGAGCCTTCTTAGCATCGGCAGGTGTATCAGCGTTGGTACGAACCTTAAGAGTTCTGAACTCATCAGCCCAATCCATAATACGACCGAACTCACCGGCGATTTCAGCATCAACGGTGGGGATGATGCCGTCATAGATGTTACCGGTAGAACCGTCGATAGAAATATAGTCACCCTCATTGTAGGTCTTGCCTGCAAGAGTAAACTTTTTGTTTTCTTCATCCATAATGATGTCGCCGCAACCGGATACACAGCAAGTACCCATACCGCGTGCAACAACGGCAGCGTGAGATGTCATACCGCCACGAACGGTGAGGATACCCTGAGAAGCCTTCATACCTGTAATATCTTCAGGAGAGGTTTCAAGACGAACGAGAACAACCTTTTCACCGCGAGCATTCCAAGCTTCAGCGTCTTCAGCAGTAAATACTACCTTACCGCAAGCAGCACCGGGAGATGCACCGAGACCCTTACCTGCAGGAGTAGCAGCCTTAAGAGCCTTTGCATCGAACTGCGGGTGGAGAAGGGTATCAAGGTTACGGGGATCAATCATAGCAACAGCCTGCTTCTTATCAATCATACCTTCATCAACGAGGTCACAAGCGATCTTAAGAGCAGCTTTAGCTGTACGCTTACCGTTACGTGTCTGGAGCATATAAAGTTTACCGTCTTCAACAGTGAACTCCATATCCTGCATGTCACGGTAGTGATCTTCAAGGATAGCGCAAACCTTCTTGAATTCTTCGAAAGCTGCGGGGAACTTTTCAGCCATTTCAGCAATCGGCATAGGAGTACGAACGCCGGCAACAACGTCTTCACCCTGAGCATTGGTGAGGAACTCACCCATAAGACCGGGTTCACCGGTTGCGGGGTCACGTGTAAATGCAACACCTGTACCACAGTTGTCACCCATATTACCGAAAGCCATCATCTGTACGTTAACAGCGGTACCCCAAGAATAAGGAATATCGTTGTCACGACGGTATACGTTTGCACGGGGGTTGTCCCATGAACGGAAAACTGCCTCAACAGCGCCCATAAGCTGTTCCTTCGGGTCAGTGGGGAATTCCTTACCGATCTTAGCCTTGTATTCAGCTTTGAACTGACCTGCAAGTTCCTTAAGATCTTCAGCGGTAAGCTCAACGTCCTGAGTTACGCCCTTTTCTTCCTTCATTTTGTCGATAAGCTCTTCAAAATACTTCTTACCAACTTCCATAACAACATCAGAATACATCTGAATAAATCTTCTGTAGCAGTCATAAGCCCAACGAGCATTGCCGCTCTTAGTAGCCATAGTCTCAACAACGTCTTCGTTAAGACCAAGGTTCAATATGGTATCCATCATACCGGGCATAGAAGCGCGTGCACCTGAACGAACAGAAACGAGAAGGGGATTTTCCTTATCGCCGAATTTCTTGCCGGTGATGCCTTCCATCTTGTCGATGTATTCCATGATTTGTGCCTGGATATCATCGTTAATCTTTCTGCCATCTTCGTAGTACTGTGTGCAAGCCTCAGTAGTAACTGTGAAGCCCTGCGGAACGGGAAGACCGATTTTGGTCATCTCTGCAAGGTTAGCACCCTTACCGCCAAGAAGTTCACGCATTGATGCGTCGCCTTCGCTAAAAAGGTAAACAAACTTGTGACTCATCACGAATCAACCTCCTAAAAATTTATGGATTTAAAATCCAATTTTAACTTGATTATACCCAAGTGGTTTTGGGTATCCAAGTTATTATAACAGTTTTTGTTTAAAAAATAAAGACTTTTTTCAAATTTATGGTATTTTTTTAGAATAAAACAAAGAATTAAATGAAAAA